>NZ_JBFAID010000039.1:0-67577 GCF_040654475.1 Micromonospora sp. NPDC050686 | reverse complement strand
ATGCCCCTGACCGCCGCCGCCCAGACCGTACAGGTGTCCGCCTACCCCGACGCGTACGCGCAGTGGGAACAGCAGGCCGCCGACCTCGTCACCCAACACTGGAACAGCTGAGCCAACCCGAAGGCCGGCACCCCGAACCCCGGGGTGCCGGCCTTCGGCACGTCCGGATCAGGTGGCGTTGATCGTGCCGGTGAGCAGCAGGCAGAGCACCAGGGTGCCGAGCGCCACCCGGTACAGCACGAAGATGTACAGGGTGTGGTGGGCGACGTAGCGCAGCAGCCAGGCGATGGCCGCGTAGCCGACCGCGAAGGCGATGATCGTGGCGACGACCATCTGCGCCACGCTCGGCGCGGCGGTGCCCGGCGCGGACGGCTCGAAGACGTCCGGGAGGCTGAACACGCCGGAGATCACCACGGCGGGGATGGCCAGCAGGAACGAGTAGCGGGCCGCGGTCTCCCGGGTGAGGTTGAGAAACAGGCCGACGGTCAGCGTGCCGCCGGAGCGGGAGACACCCGGGACGAGTGCCATGGCCTGGCCCAGACCCATCGCCACGCCGTCGCGCATCCGGAAGTTCTCCAGCGTGCGGGTCTGCCGCCCCCAGTACTCGGCGAAGGCGAGCACCAGGGCAAAGAAGATCAACGTGAAGGAGATCAGGTACAGGTTCCGGCCGGCGGTGCGGATCTGGTCCTTGAAGATCAGCCCGAGGATCCCGATCGGGATGGTGCCGACGATGACATACCAGCCCATCCGGTAGTCGAGGCTGGAGCGCACCGAGCGGTCGACCAGGCCCAGACACCAGGTACGGATGATCCGCCAGATGTCCTTGAAGAAGTAGATCAGCACGGCCGCCTCGGTGCCCAGCTGGGTGACGGCGGTGAACGACGCCCCGGCGTCCCGGCGGAAGAAGATCGCCGAGGTGATCCGCAGGTGCCCCGAGGAGGAGACCGGCAGGAACTCGGTCAGGCCCTGGACGATGCCCAGGACGATGGCCTCGACCCAGGTCACTCGCCCACCCCGGACAGCTCGAGGGCCTCGGCCACGGTACGCAGGGTCTGCACGCCGCTGTCCCGGTCGGCGACGAACAGGGTCACCGACAGGGTGGTCACGCCGGCGGCGGCGTACTCCCGCATCCGGTCGGCGATGCGCTCCTTCGGCCCGAGCAGCGAGGTGCGGTCGATGAACTCCATCGGTACGGCCGCGGCGGCGTCGCGCTGCCGCTTGGCCAGGTAGAGGTCCTGCACCTCGCGGGCGGCGTCGCCGTAGCCCATCCGGGTGGCGAGCTGGTTGTAGAAGTTCTGCTGCCGGCTGCCCATGCCGCCGACGTAGAGCGCGGCGTACCAGCGGACCAGTTCGGCGCAGGAGGCGATGTCGTCGCCCACCACGACCGGCACCGAGGGCACCACGTCGAAGCCGGCCAGTTCCTTGCCCACCCTGGCCCGGCCCGCGCGGACGGGGGCGAGCTGCTCCTCGGCGAACTCGGGGGCGTAGAAGACGGCCAGCCAGCCGTCGGCGACCTCGCCGGCCAGCTCCAGGTTCTTCGGGCCGACCGCGGCGAGGTAGATCGGGATGTGCTCGCGGGGCGGGTGGAAGCCCAGCCGCAGCGCCTTGCCGGGGCCGTCGGGCAGCGGCAGGGTGTAGTGCTCGCCGTCGTACGCGACCTCCTTGCGGGCCACGGCGAGCTTCACGATGTCCACGTACTCGCGGGTCCGGGCGAGCGGCTTGGCGAACCGTACGCCGTGCCAGCCCTCGGAGACCTGCGGGCCGGACACCCCCAGGCCGAGCCGGAACCGGCCGCCGGAGAGGGCGTCGATCGTCGCCGCGGTCATCGCGGTCATCGCCGGGGTCCGGGCGGGGATCTGCATCACCGCGCTGCCCACGTCGATCCGCTCGGTCTGCCCGGCCATCCAGGCGAGCATGCTCGGCGAGTCGGAGCCGTACGCCTCCGCCGCCCACACCACCGAGTAGCCGAGTCGGTCCGCCTCCTGCGCCAGAGCCAGGTGATCCGCCGGCGTGCTCCACGCCGTCTGGTATCCGAGGCTGAGCCCGAGTCGCACTGGTCCTCCCCCATCCGCACCACAGGTCGCATCAGGTTACGCAATGCCGGGCGTGGGCCCGACCACCGCCTCGCCCGCGATGCGTCACAGCGGTGCCGAGCCCCGGGACAGCCGCGTTCGTCGGCGGGTCGGGCAGGAACTTGACTCCAGGCGAGGATGTCCGGGACGGCGGGTTCGAAATAAGGTTCACCCATGCAACAGCGACCGCTCGGCCGAAGCGGGCTGGCGGTTTCGCGGCTCGCGCTCGGCACCATGACCTGGGGCCGGGACACCGACGCCGACGATGCGGCCGCCCAGCTGAAGAGTTACCTCGACGCGGGTGGCAACCTGATCGACACCGCCGACGTGTACGGCGACGGTGACGCCGAGTCGGTGCTCGGCTCGCTGCTCGGCGCCCTGGTGCCCCGCGACGAGCTGCTGATCGCCACCAAGGCCGGGTTGCGGCCGGGCAGCGGGCGGCGGCGGGACAACTCCCGGGGGCACCTGCTGCGCACCCTGGACGCTTCGCTGCGCCGGCTCGGCACCGACCACGTGGACCTGTGGCAGGTGCACGGGTACGACCCGGACACCCCGCTGGAGGAGACCCTGTCGGCGCTGGACCACGCGGTGGCCAGCGGCCGGGTCCGCTACGTCGGGGTGTCGAACTTCTCCGGCTGGCAGACCGCCCGCGCTGCCGCCTGGCAGGCCGCCTGGCCGGGCCGCGCCCCGGTGGTCGCCGCACAGGTGGAGTACTCGCTGCTGGAGCGGGGCGTCGAGCGCGAGGTGCTGCCCGCCTGCGAGGCGCTCGGGCTGGGCCTGCTGCCCTGGTCGCCGCTGGGCCGCGGGGTGCTCACCGGGAAGTACCGGCACGGCCGCCCTGCCGACTCCCGGGCCGCGTCGCCGCACTTCGAGCGCTTCGTCGCCACGTACCTGGAGCCGCGCTGCTCCAGCATCGTCGAGGCGGTCGTCACCGCCGCCGGCGGGCTGGGCGTGTCGCCGCTGGAGGTGGCGCTGGCCTGGGTCCGGGACCGGCCCGGGGTGACCGCGCCGATCCTCGGCGCCCGCACGGTGGGTCAGCTGCTGGGCGCGTTGCAGGTGGAGCGGATGACCCTGCCGGCGGAGATCACCACCGCGCTGGACGACGTCTCCGCACTCCCGGTCGGTTACCCGGAACGCGACGGCTGAGCCACCGGGGGTGGCGGACGGCCGTCCGGCTGGGCAGCATAGGGCATATGGACTACGAATACGCGCCGCTGCGGTTGCCGCCGAACGTAGACCGGTTGACCGCCGCGGCGCAGCTGGCGATCCAGGCGGAGTTCTCCGGGTGGGAGCTGGCCCGGGTG
The DNA here is from genome assembly GCF_040654475.1 of Micromonospora sp. NPDC050686. Lineage (NCBI taxonomy): Bacteria > Bacillati > Actinomycetota > Actinomycetes > Micromonosporales > Micromonosporaceae > Micromonospora > Micromonospora sp. NPDC050686. Next base: position 64,201 of record NZ_JBFAID010000039.1, on the reverse strand, counting down.
CGGCTGTTCCGGGACGGGACGCGGCAGGTGGTGCTGCGCCGGCGCCGGGTCGCCCAGCCGCAGCCGGGCCTGTCGTACTGACCCGGGCGCACCGCCGCGTCGGGGTCGGACCGGTCCGGCCCGACCCCGACGCCGGTGCCGGCTGTCAGTGGGCGTGCCCGGCGTGGTCGTGCTCCTCGTCGGCCTCCAGGTACGGGTGCTCGTCGAGCCGGCCGACGAGCCGGTCGTCGGCGGCCGGCTGGAACGGGCCCACCGGGTCGTCGTCGTCGAACGACTCCAGGTCGACCGGGGTGCCGACCTCGCTGACCATCACCACGCCGTCCAGCGGCTCCAGCTCCGGCACGTCGAGCGCGGACAGCGAGCCGTCGCCGCTCTGCAGCAGCTCCAGCACCGCCTCGCCGACCCCCTCGACGGGCGCCGGCTCGTCTCCCTCCGGGGTGCCCTCGCGGCGGGCCGCCTCGGCCACCCGGATCAGCCCGGCGACGCTGGGTACGCGGTAGTCGCGGCGCTGCCGCACCGAGATCACCCGCGGGTGCGGGTCGGACGCCTCCACGCCCTCGGCGCCGGCGAAGCGCTCGTCGGCCTCGTCCGGGTCGATCGACTCGACGTCCCAGGGGGTCACCTCGCCGAAGGCGTCGAGCAGCTGCTCGTCGTAGGCGAAGGAGGCGTTGTTCAACGCGACGTACGCCTGCCAGACGTCGTCGTCGTCGACCCGGCCCTCGGCGGCGCGGACGGCGGCCAGGTGGTGGCGGGCGGCTTCGATCACGCGCTCGAGGGCAGCGTCCAGCTCACCGTGCTGGTCGGTCATGTGAGGCAGTCCCTTCGCGATGGGGGGAGGGTCTTGGTCCGGTCAGCAGTTGCGGAGAAACCGGTCGAGAACCCGCACGCCGAACTGTAGCCCGTCCACCGGTACCCGCTCGTCGATGCCGTGGAACAGGGCGGAGAAATTGAGGTCGGCGGGCAGCCGCAGCGGCGCGAAGCCGAAGCAGCGGATGCCGAGCTGGGAGAACGCCTTGGCGTCGGTGCCGCCGGAGAGCATGTACGGCACCGGCCGGGCGCCCGGGTCCTCGGCGCGCAGCGCCGCCGACATCGCGGCCACCAGGTCACCGTCGAAGGTGGTCTCCAGGGCGGGCTGGCGCTGGACGTACTCGATGTCGATGTCCGGACCGACCAGCTCCCGCAGCTGCGCCTCCAGCATCGCCGACTGGCCGGGCAGGCTGCGGCAGTCGATGGTCGCGGTGGCCCGGCCGGGAATGACGTTGTCCTTGTAGCCGGCGGCGAGCCGGGTCGGGTTGGCGGTGCTGCGGATGGTGGCGCCGACGATGTTGGCGATCGGCCCCAGCTTGGCGATGGCCGTCTCCGGGTCGTCCGGGTCGATGTCGATGCCGAGCACGTTGGAGACCTCGGCCAGGAACGCGCGGACGGTGGCGGTGACCGTCACCGGGAAGCGGTGCCGCCCGACCCGGGCCACCGCCTCCGCCAGCGCGGTGACCGCGTTGTCGTCGTGGACGAACGAGCCGTGGCCGGGGCGGCCCCTGGCGTGCAGGCGCAGCCAGTCGATGCCCTTCTCGGCGGTCTCGATGAGATAGAGCCGGGTGGCATCGTTGACCGAGTAGGAGAAGCCGCCGACCTCGCCGATCGCCTCGGTGCAGCCGTCGAAGAGGTGCGGGTGCCGTTCCACCAGGAAGCGCGCGCCGTAGTCGCTGCCGGCCTCCTCGTCGGCGGTGTACGCCAACACGATGTCGCGGGGCGGGCGGACGCCGGTGCGCTGCCAGTGCCGGACCACGGCCAGCACCATCGCGTCGAAGTCCTTCATGTCGATCGCGCCCCGGCCCCACAGGTAGCCGTCGCGCAGCTCGCCGGAGAACGGGTGCACCGACCACTCGTCGGCGTCGGCCGGCACCACGTCGAGGTGGCCGTGCACGAGCAGCGCGTCCCGGCCCGGGTCGGTGCCCGGGATGCGGGCGACCAGGTTGGTCCGGCCCGGCGCCGACTCGTGCAGTTCGGCAGTCACGCCGACCTCGGCGAGCTTCTCCGCGACGTACTCGGCCGCCCGGCGCTCGCCGACGCTGGTGGCGTTGTCCCCGGTGTTGGTGGTGTCGATGCGCAGCAGGTCCCGGCAGAGGTCGACGACCTCGTCGGTGGGGTCGGGTCGGGCGGGGGCGGCGTCGCTCGTCATCCGTTCTTCATACCAGCCGGCGTGGCGGCCGCGCCGCCGCGGGCGGCCGCCGCTCGGCGCCCGGGGCGGCGTGGCGTTTCGCGCGGGCGGCGGGCGGGTACCGGCGGTGGCGTCCGCGCACCGCGCACCGGGCCCGCGTCCGGGCGGATCGCCAGTCGAGGAGGGCGCCATGTCCGTACCCCTGCCGCCGCTGCCGCCGGCCGCGGACGACGCCTACCGGCCCGGTGGCCGGAGCCTGGCGGACCTGGTGGACCGGGAGCACCGGCAACTGCTGGAGCTGTGCGCGGAGCTGACCACAGTGGGCCTCGACCCGGCGCGCGGGCGGCGGGTGCTGGACGTGCTCACCGCCGCGCTGTCCCGGCACCTGTCCGCCGAGGAGCAGTACCTCTTCCCCGCCGCCCGGGCGGCGGTGCCGGCAAGCGCCGAGCTGGTCGACCGGGAGATCGAGGCCGACGGCGCGCTGCTCGGCGCGCTGAAGGCGCTCGGTGGGCCGGACGACCCGGCGCTGGCCGAGGTGGCCGACCGGGTGCGCCGGCACGTCGGCCGGGTGGCCGCGCTGGTCGTCCCGTTGCGGGAGGTGGCCACCGACGCGGAGCTGATCCGGCTGGGCAACCGGTGGGAGATCGCCGAGGAGGCCGCGCCGACCCGGCCGCATCCGGGCACCCCGGCGACCCCGCCGTGGAACCGGATCGTCGAGCCGGCCGTGGGGGTGGTGGACAAGGTCCGGGACGTGGTGAGCGGCCGGCGTACCCGGCTGTCGGACCTGGACCGGCCGGCGCGCGGCCGACCCGGGCCGGCCGGGCCGAAAGACATCGGAGACCGCCGATAGGTCCCTTCCGCCGATCGCTGCGTGGTCCTACCGTCACGGTATGAATCTGGAGCTGCGACACCTGCGGGTGGTGTGCGCGATCGCGGAGACCGGGAGCGTGACCAAGGCGGCGTCGAGCCTCGGCCTGGCGCAGCCGGCGCTCACCGCTCAGCTCCAGCGGATCGAACGCACGCTCGGCGGGGCGTTGTTCGAGCGGGATCGCCGGGGCGCCCGGCCGACCGCGCTGGGTGAGCTGGTGCTGGCCCGGGCCCGGGTGCTGCTGCCGGCGATGAAAGGGCTGCAGGACGAGGCGGCCCGGCTGGCCGGCGCCACGGACACCCCCACCCGCTACCGGTTCGGCGGGGTGAACAGCCCGATCCTGGGCCGGCTGGTGCACCGGCTGGGCGCCGAGCAGCCGCAGGCGCAGATCACCACGTACGCCTCCTGGTCGGTGGACGAGCTGGCCCACCTGGTGGCCGGCAGCCGGCTGGACTTCGCGCTGGTCGGGGCGTGCGGCGACACCACGCCGGCGGCGGCGTTCGGGTTGCGCTGGCGGGAGGTGGCCGTGGACCCGGTGCTGGTGCTGCTGCCGCAGACCCACCCGCTGGCCGGGCGCAGCGAGGTGCGCCTGGTGGACCTGCGCCGGGAGCGGTGGGTGGCGGCCCCCGGCGACGGCTGCTTCGGTGACTGCTTCGCCGCCGCCTGCGCCCGCGCCGGTTTCACCCCCCGCGCGGTGTACGAGACGGACGTGCGCGGCGGGGTGGACCTGGTGGAGGCCGGCGCGGCGGTGGCGCTGTGCCAGGCCACCTTCCGGCCGCTGGCCGGCCTGGTCACCCGCCGGCTGGCCGGTACGCCGCTGCGCTGGCGGCTGCTGCTGGGCTGGCACCCGGACTCGCCGGCGGCGCGGTACGCCGAGCCGGTGCTGGAGACCGCGGTGGCCGCGTACACCGATTCGCTCGCCGCGCACCCGGCCTATCTGTCCTGGCTGCTGGGCAACCCGGACTTCGGGGTGCGGCCGGCGCGGGACGGGGGTGCGAACCGCCCGGTGACGGGTATCAGGCCAGCATGACCGATCTCTACCCGGCCGCCGACGAGCGGGAACTGCTGCGCCAGGCCGCCGCCACGCACACCACCGCCTCCCGGGACGTGGAGTCCTTCCTGCGCCGGCTGCCGGAGGTGCCCGACCCGGCCGATGTGGCCGAGTACGCGAACCTGCTCAGCCGGGAGGAGCGGGCGCGGGCCGACCGGCAGGCCGCCGCGGACGCCGCCGGCCTGCGACTGGACAGCCTGGAATCGGAGTAGCGCGCGGCCCCGTCCGGGCAACCGGGCGGGGCCGCACGCGGCGGGTCAGCGTTCCACGAGTACGTCGTGGCCCAGGTCGAGCAGGGAGTGCCGCCACTCGTCGTCGGCGTTGCCCCGGCTCGGCCGCGCCTCGGTCAACGCCCGGATCCGGTCCACGGCGTCCCGCATCACCTCGATGTCCTCCGGGGTGAGGTCCACCTTGCGCTTGCTCAGCACCCGCAGGATCCGCCGGCCCGGCTCCGGCAGGTCCAGGTCCGGGTTCGCCCCGAACGCCTCCTCCCCCGAGCCGCGGGTGAGCAGCCACTGCCGCAGCTGCTCGGAGGGGACGTTGACCTCGGCGTGGAAGTCCTCCCAGATGACCTCGACCTCGGGGTCGAGCCGCTGCTCCCGTACCATCACGCCTCCTCTTCCGGCGGCCCGGCGGGCGCCGGTTCACCGTCGTCCGGTTGCTGATTCAGGCCCTCCGGCGGCACCCGCACCCGCGCCGGGTTCGCCGTCGGCGGCGCCACGATCGGTTCGGTCCGCTCGTCGCTCTCCTCGGGGTCCCGCATGGCCGACCGCCTCCTGTCACCTCGGATGGGACGTGGTGGCCGCGCGGTAGCCGCGCTCCCCGGCGGACACGTCGAAGGTGAGCTGCCCGTCCCGGGCGTCGACGGTGACCCGCTGCCCGGAGTTCACGGCGTTCTCCAGCAGCATCCGGGACAGCCGGTTGTCGAGTTCCCGCTGGATGGTGCGGCGCAGCGGCCGGGCGCCGAACTCCGGCTGGTAGCCGTGTTCGGCCAGCCAGTCGACGGCGGCGGTGGTCAGCTCCACCTCGACGTCCTGGGCGTGCAGCCGGCGGCGGGTCTCCTCCAGCAGCAGCTCGGTGATCTGGCGCAGCTGCTGCTGCTCCAGCCGGCGGAAGATGATCACCTCGTCGATCCGGTTGAGGAACTCCGGGCGGAAGTTCTCCTGGAGGCGGCGCATCAACCGCTCGCGCAGTTCGTCGGTCTCCCGGTCCCCGCCGGGTTCACCGGCCCCGAAGCCGACCGCGCGCTGGCTGCCGGTGATCAGCTCCGAGCCCAGGTTGCTCGTCATGATCAGGACGGTGTTCTTGAAGTTGACCGTGCGGCCCTGGCTGTCGGTGAGCCGGCCGTCGTCGAGCACCTGGAGCAGGACGTTGAACACGTCGGGATGGGCCTTCTCGATCTCGTCCAGCAGCACCACCGCGTACGGGCGGCGGCGCACCGCCTCGGTCAGCTGGCCGGCCTCCTCATAGCCGACGTAGCCGGGCGGCGCCCCGACCAGCCGGGCGACGGTGTGCCGTTCCTGGAACTCGCTCATGTCCAGCCGGACCATCCGGTCCGCCTCGCCGAACAGCGCCTCCGCCAGGGCCCGGGCCAGTTCGGTCTTGCCGACGCCGGTGGGGCCGAGGAACAGGAAGCTGCCCATCGGCCGGTTCGGGTCGGCCAGCCCGGTACGCGAGCGGCGGACCGCCTCGGCGACCGCGGTCACCGCGTCGTCCTGCCCGATCACCTTCTCGTGCAGGTGGCCCTCCAGCCGCAGCAGCCGGTCCCGCTCCTCCTCGGTGAGCTGGTTGACCGGGATGCCGGTGGCCCGGGAGACCACCTCGGCGATCTCCCGCGGCCCGACCGAGGGCACCTGGCCGTCGCCCTCGTCGCCGCGGGCGCGGCGGATCTGCTCCTCCAGCTCGGCGATCCGGTCGCGCAGGGTGGATGCCTTCTCGTACTGCTCGTCGGCGACCGCCTGCTCCTTGTCCCGGCGTACGTCGTCGAGCTGCTGTTCCAGCTCCCGCACGTCGGCGGCGGGGGTGCGGGTGCGCAGCCGGATCCGGGCGCCGGCCTGGTCGATCAGGTCGATCGCCTTGTCCGGCAGGTACCGGTCGGTGACGTACCGGTCGGAGAGTTCGGCCGCGGCGACCAGCGCCTCGTCGGTGAACCGGACCTGGTGGTGCGCCTCGTAGCGGTCGCGCAGGCCGCGCAGGATGGCCACGGTGTCCTCGACGTTGGGCTCGGGCACGAAGACCGACTGGAACCGGCGGGCCAGGGCGGCGTCCTTCTCGATGCTGCGGCGGTACTCGTCCAGCGTGGTCGCGCCGATCACCCGCAGCTCGCCGCGGGCCAGCGCCGGCTTGAGCATGTTGGAGGCGTCCATGCCGCCCTCGCTGCCGGCACCGCCCGCGCCGACCAGGGTGTGGATCTCGTCCAGGAAGATGATCAGCTCGTCCCGGTGCGCCCGGATCTCGTCGATCACCTTCTTCAGGCGTTCCTCGAAGTCGCCCCGGTAGCGGGTACCGGCGACCAGGCCGGCCAGGTCCAACTGGACGACCCGCTTGCCGAGCAGGGTCTGCGGCACGTCGCCGTCGCAGATCCGCTCGGCGAGCCCCTCCACGATGGCGGTCTTGCCGACGCCGGCCTCACCGATCAGCACCGGGTTGTTCTTGGTCCGCCGGGACAGGATCTCCACGGCCTGTTCGATCTCGTCGGCCCGGCCGATCACCGGGTCGATCTGGTCCATCCGGGCCAGGTCGGTGAGGTCCTGACCGTACTGGTCGAGGGTGGGGGTGCCGCGGTCCGGCCGCGGGGCGGACATCTGGCCGCGCTCGGCGCCGGCGGCCTGCAACGACTCGGGCTGGATCCGCCCGGCGGCCAGCATCCGCCCGGCCGGCGACTCGGGGTTCAGCGGCAACGCCATCAGGATGTGCTCCGGGCCGATGTAGTTCGCGCCCATCGCCCGGGAGAGCTGGTGGGCGTCGAGCAACGCCCGCTTGGCCGCCGGGGTGAGCGACAGGTTCGGCGGCACCTCGCCCCGGGGCGCGCCCTCGCCCCGGCCACCGAGCGCGTTGACCAGCGTGTCCGGGTCCGCGCCGGCGCGCCGCACCAGGTCGCGCAGCGGCTCGCGTTGCAGGGCCGCCCAGAGCAGGTGGTCGGTGTCCAGGTCGTTGCTGTGCCGCTGCGCCGCACGGCGGGCCGCGTCCGCCAGCATCTCCCGCGCGTCGGCGGTCATCAGCCGGGTGATGTCGACCCGGTGCGCCGGTCGGCGGCCGCCCTCGCCCCGGCCGAAGTACCGGGCCAGGAACTCGTCCCACGGGTCGGAGCCGAAGTCGCCGGGTCCCATCATGTCTGTCCTCCGCTGTCAGGCGCTGGCACGGTCGCCGGAAACGACACCGCGGGCGCGGCACGGTCGCCGGTGGCTACCCGGCGGTCCCGGCGACAAACGCGGTGGCAGGCTGTGGGGGTGGACCGCAGACCGCTGCTGATCGTCGACGGCGCCAACGTGGTGGGCTCCCGCCCGGACGGCTGGTGGCGGGACCGGGCCGGGGCCGCCGCGCGGCTGCGCGACGGCCTGGCCCCGCTGGCCGGGCGGGGTCTGCCGCCGGAGCTGCCCGGCCCGGTCGAGGTGGTGCTGGTGGTGGAGGGGGCCGCCCGGCACGTGCCCGAGGTGCCCGACGTCGGCGTGGTCTCCGCGCCGGGTTCCGGCGACGACACCATCGTCGAGCTGGTCGCCGCGGCTGGGGACCGGCGCCGGGCGGTGGTCACGGCGGACCGGGAACTGCGGCGGCGGGTGGCCGCGCTGGGGGCCGAGGTGTACGGGCCGCGCCGGGTCCGGCCCTGACCGGTGGTCCCGTGGCCGGGACCGGACGCGCCACCGGTGGGACCGGCGCCCCGGACGTGAGAGGCTCTTCGCGCACGTCAGCGCGGTAACCGGACACCGGGGCAGGAACGCGGGCAGGGCGGATGTTCGCTGCCCGACCGGCATGGGATGTAATGGAGATCTCTCCCCGCCCCCAGGAGGTCCGCCGTGGCGAGCGTCGCCGAGCTGAAGGCAGCCATCGACATAGCCCTCCAACAGATCGGGGACGGCCAGACAGCGGTGCAGGCGGCCGGCGAGAAGCTCGCCGAGGCCCAGCAGACCCTCGCCGGGGCGCTCGAGGGCAGCGGGCACGAGACGGTGGAGGCGGCCCAGTCGTCGCTCACCCAGGCCAGCCAGGAGCTGGAGGAGTGCCTCGCCGCGACGCTCGTCGCGGTCGAGCAGGCGCAGCTGTACGTGTCCACCCTGTAGAGGCCCACCCGTGTCCATCATCGAGGACGTCGGCGCCCAGGTGCGCGCCGCCGCCGAAGAGCTGCCCCTCGCGCAGCTGACCCAGGCGTTGGAGAAGTTCGGCCAGGCCACCGAGCGGCTGCGCTGGGTGCGCCAGGAGTCCGCCAACCCGATGGGGGTGCCGGAGCTCTCCGCGGCCACCGAGCACGCGGAGACCGCCGGCTACGCGCTGCGCGTCGCCCAGGAGCAGCTGGCCGCGTACCTGGCCGCGATCGGCCTGGCCGGTGACGGCGCGCCCCCGCCCCGGCAGGGGGACCGGCAGCAGCGCCACGACCGGGCCGGCGGCGCGCCGCCGGCCGCCGCGCCGGCACCACCGGAGCAGGCCACCGACCCGGCCGTACGCCGGTGGTGGGCGGTGCGGGTGGCCGAGCTGACCGGTGGGCGGGAGGGGCCGCCCGACGAGCCGGACGAGCGGATCGACGACTCCCGGGAGCTGCTGCGGCGGGTGGCCGCCGGGGTCCGGTCCGGCGACCGGGACCGGCTGCACCGGGAGCTGCGCCGGGCGCACGCCGACGTCGGCCTCGGCCTGGCCGCGGTGGCCCCGCCGGTGCTGCGCCAGTTCGCCACCGAACTGCTCGGCCACCCGCCTCGCGCGGAGGACCTGGGGCGGCTGCGCGCCGCGCTGGACGGCCGGGTCCGGGACCTGCTGCCCGGGCTGCCACCGCCGGCGCTGGAGACCCTGCTGACCCGGATCTGCCGGATGCCGCCGCCGGCCCGCTCCGGCGAACCGCCGCACGCGGCCGACTCGGCGGTCACCGCCGGGGTGGTGACCGGCCTGCTCGCCGCCCGGCTGGGCCGGGAGATACCCGCCGCCGAGCCGGACCCGGGCGGGACCGCCGCCAACGGCACCGGGACCAGCGCCAACGGCGCCGGCCGGCGACCGGAGGGGAACGGCGGACGACGTGGCTGACCTGCGCGCACAGCTCGTGTCGCGGGTTCGGGGCATGCTCGCCGAGGCCCTCGGCGCCACCCGTACCCGATCGGCCGCCGCCGGCACCGAGCTGACCTCGGCCCGCGAGCGGCTGGGGCGGGTGCGCCGGGCCGCGGCGGCGGTGCCGGCGCGGGTCGGCGCGCAGCGCGACCGGCGGCTGGCGGAGATCGACGACCGGCACGCCGCCCGCCTCACGGACCTGGCCCGCCGCGCGGCGGCCGCCGCCGCGCGGGAGGCGCCGGGCGCGGCCTCCGCCGGCTGGGACGGCTGGGTGGCCACCCCCGCCGGGCGGGGTGAGCCGCCGGGCGCGGTCCGCGTCGGCACCGTCCGCATCGACGACGCCGAGCCGGTCCCCGCGCTGGTCCCGCTGCTGGACGCCGGGCACGTGCAGCTGACCGGCGGCGACGCCCGGGGGTACGCCGCGGTGGTGCCCGCGCTGCTGCTGCGCAGCGTCGGCCGGGCCGACCCGGGCGCGGTGCGGCTGGTCGGCTACGACCCGGAGCACCTCGGCGGCGGCCTGGCCGGCTTCGCCCCGCTGGGCACCGCCGGGCTGCTCACCTTCGTCGGACCGGGCGGGCTGGGCCGGCTGCTCGACGATCTGGTGGAGCAGATCCGCCGGATCAACGAGACCGTCCTGGCCGGCGAGTACCGCACGCTGCGGGAGCTGGCCGCCGCCACCGGCCGGCGGCCGGAGCCGTGGCGGGTGGCGGTGCTGCTCGGCGGGGACGAGCCGTCCCGGCACGAGCGTGGCCAGCTGGACCGGGTGGTCCGCACCGGCGCGGCGTGCGGGGTGCACCTGGTGGTCCGCGGCATCGAGCTGCCCGACGACCCGACGGTGACCCGGGTACGGGTGGACGCCGAACAGGCGGTCGTCGGCGGGCTGCCGGTGGTGCTGGACGAGGCACCGCCGGCCGCGCTGGTCACCGAGACCTGCCGGGCGATCGCCTCCCGGGTCAACGCCGGCCCGCCGCCGACGCCCTTCGCCGACCTGCTGCCGCCGCCCGACCAGATGTGGCGGGAGGACTCGGCCACCGGGCTGGTCGCCCCGATCGGGGAGGGCCCGCACGGCCGGCCGGTGCTGCTCACCCTGGGCGACTACCCGCCGCACGCGCTGATCGGCGGCCCCTCCGGCACCGGCAAGACCAACCTGATCTTCGCCTGGATCGGGGCGCTCGCCGCCCGCTACTCCCCCGCCGAGCTGGAGTTCTATCTGCTGGACTTCAAGGAGGGCGTGTCCTTCGCCCGGTTCGCGCAGGGCCGGCGGGACCCGAGCTGGCTGCCGCACATGCGGCTGGTCGGGATCAACGTCAACACCGACCGGGAGTTCGGGCTGGCCCTGCTGCGCTTCCTCGCCGAGGAGCTGCGCCGCCGCGCGGACGCGGCCAAGAAGCACGAGGTCACCAAGCTGGCCGAGCTACGCGCCGTCGACCCGGACGGGCACTGGCCGCGGATCGTCGCGGTGGTGGACGAGTTCCAGGCGTTGCTGGCCGGCCGGGACGTGGTCGCCCGGGAGGCCGCCGACCTGCTGGAGGACCTGGCCCGGCGCGGCCGGTCGCAGGGCATCCACCTGGTGCTCGCCTCGCAGGACGTACGCGGGATCGAGGCGCTGTGGGGGCGGCCGGCGCTGGTCGCCCAGTTCACCCTGCGGATCGCGCTACCGAAGGCGCTGCGCATCCTCGCCGAGCGCAACGACGCCGCCCAGTCGCTGCCCCGGCACCACGCCGTGGTCAACGCCGAGTCCGGGCTGATCGAGGGGAACCAGGTGGCCCGGATCCCGTCCGCCAGCGACTGGGAGAGCTGGAGCGGCCTGCAGCACCGGTTGTGGCGGATGCGCCCGCAAAAGGCCGCGCCGGCCCGGCTCTTCGACGGCGAGGCCATTCCCCGGCTGGCCGAGGCGCCGGACTTCCGGGCGCTGGCCGAGCCGGAGACCGGGGTGCCCCGCAGCCCGGTGGCGCTGCTCGGCGAGATCATCGACGTGCAGGCCCGCTCGGCGGCGCTGCGGCTGCCCCGGGCGCCCGGGCGCAACCTGGCGGTGCTGGGCACCCGGGTGGACGAGGCGTGCGCGGTGCTGGACGCCGCCGCCCGGTCCCTGGCCCGCCAGCACCGCCCCGGCACCGTCCGGTTCTCCATCGCCTGCCTCGACCCGGACGCCGACCCGGCCGCCCGCGAGCTCTACGCCGACCTGGCCGGCGACGCCGCCTGGTACGACGAGGAGACGCTGCCGGAGCTGATGGCCGAGGTGGGCGACGGGCTGGGCGCCCCGGGCACCCCGAGCCCCCCGCACTACCTGCTGCTGTACGCCGTCGACGCGGCGGCGGGGCAGCTGGCCGGGCGGGCCGGGCGGCGGACCGGCCTGGAGCAGCTGCGCCGGATCCTGCACGACGGGCCGGAACGGCGTACCCACGTGCTGGCCTGGTGGCGGGGGGTGGCCCGGATGCGGGCCGACCTGGGCGGGCCGGCGGCGCGCACCGACCAGATCGGGGCGTGGGTGGCGCTGGACGTGCAGGGCGCCGAGCTGGGCTCGTCGCTCTACCCGGGCACCGGCGGCCCGGACTGGTATCCCCGCCCCTGGCGGGGGCTCTTCTTCGACCGGGCGGTGCACCGCACCGGACAGGTGATCATCCCCTATGGTCCCTCCCGATGAACGAACCGGAGACCGGTGAGACGTACGCGGCCCAGGTGCGGCGGCTGGCCGAGCTGACCGCCCGGGTGGCCCAGCAGCGCGCGGAGGCGCACACCTGGTACGCCCGGCAGTGCGCGGCCGCCGAGCGGGCTGTCGCCGACGCCGAGGAGCAGGTGCGGCGGGCGGAGGCGGAGCTGACCGCCGCCCGGGAGTTGCAGGAACGGGTGGACGGCGAGGTGGCCCACCTCTGGCAGCAGCTGCGCGGCCGGCTGGGGGTGGGCGCGCGGCGGCTGGGTGACCCGCCCGGCCCGGCCCGGGACGCGGCCGGTGACCCGGTGCCGCTGCTGCGCGGCGTCCAGGAGCTGCTGGACCGGGCCCGTCAGCCCGGGGAACTGCCCGGCTCGACCAACCCGGTGCTGGCGCTGTGCGGGGTGGCCGGCGCAGTCGTCGCGTACGCCCTGGGGGCGGGCGCCCGCGCGCTCGGCCTGGGCTACGGGGGCGACCTGGCGGTGGGGCTGCCGGTGCTGGCGCTGGTGGTGACGCTGCTCGGGCCGCCGCTGGGCCTGGCGCCGGCGAAGCTGGTCGCGGACCGGCGGCACGCCGTCCTCGGCCCCCGCCCGATCTTCGTGGTCCTGGTCGCCGGCCTGGCCACCACGATCCTGCTGCTCACTCTCCTCCCGCGCTGACCCCCAACAACCCGTTCCCCTCCTCCGCCGGCCCGCGCCGGCCGGCGAGCTGCCCGCCCCGCCGGCGGCCGGTGCGCGTGCAGATCTGGCGCGCGGGTCGGACCCAGGTGCCGCGGATCGCCGTGGGCTGCCGAGGAGTCGAGCTCGGCGGCGGCCAGGGCGACGACCGTGCCGGGTGGAGACCGGAACGAGCGTGATACCCGAGAGGTATGGATATACCTGAGAGGTATCACGCTCGCGTCGGCGGACGCCGCGTAGGTGGCCCGGCGGCGGCGCGGCCGGCCGGGCCCACGCGGCGGCCGGGCCCACGCGGCGGCCAACCCAGCGCCGCGAGCCCGGCCGGTCAGGCGGGTACGGCGACGGCCTCCTTGAGCAGGCGGCGGGCCAGCGTGACCCGGTCGGCGTCGTCGTCCAGGCCGGGCAGGTCGCCGACCCGGACGGGCTCACCGGCGAGCAGGCGGCGCAGCGCCGGCTCGCACTGGCTGGGCAGGGTCAGGGTGCGGTCGGACAGCCGCAGCGCGACCTTCCCGTCGCCGGTGGCGATGAGCTGCCACCGCAGCCCGCCGCGCGGGGCGATCCGGGTGCCGGCCTCCACGGTGGCCAGCGCGGCGGCCTGGGCCAGCGGCCGGATCGGCGCCGGGCGGGCGGCCGGCCAGGCCCGCTGGCGCAGCCCGGCGGCCACCGCCGCCGGATCGGCGCGCAGCAGCCAGTCGCGCAACGCCTCCACCGTCTCCGTCAGCTCCGGCTCGATCGCGTCAGGGTCGGCGACGTCGGTGCCGAACGGCAACCCGGCCCGCAGCCGGGGATCCTCGGCGGCGAGCGCGAGCAGCTCCTCCACCAGGGCGTACCGGGTCAACGCGCGCACGCCCACGGTCAGGTGCAGCGAGCTGGACTCCTGCGCCTGCGCGCTGTGCAGCCAGCCCCGGGGCAGATAGAGCGCGTCGCCCGGTTCGAGGACCACGTCCAGCGCGGCGGGCCCGGAGGCGGTGGCGGAGACCTCGTCGGCCCGGCCGCCCCACGGCTGCCGCTCCAGCGGGTCGGGCAGCACCGGCCGGTGGATCCGCCAGTGCTTGCGGCCGTCGACCTGGAGCACGAAGACGTCGTGGGTGTCGTAGTGGGTGGCGAAGCCCTGGCTGCCGGCCGGGGTCAGGTAGGCGTTGACCTGCAACGGCTGGGTCAGCGCGGTGCCCAGGTCGCGGGCGAAGTCGACAAGCGCCGGCCAGGTGCGGTGCAGGCCCTGCAGGACCAGGGTGGCGCCGTCGGCGTAGAGCTGGAGGATCTTCTCGTCGAGGACCTGGTCGCCGATCTCGGCACCGGCGCCACCGCCGCCGGTCCAGCGCGCCGCCGGCACCAGCTGGCCGTCCTTGGCCACCCGCAGGAACGGGGTACGCAGGCCGCGGCGGCTGAGCAGCTCGTCGGCGTCGGCGGGGCTGAGCAGGTCGGTGAAGCCGGCCGGGTCGGGCAGCTCCCCGGCGCGGGAGAGCAGTGGCTCCCGGCCCCAGTACGCGGCCGCGAACTTGGCCGGCTCGACGCTGACGCACCGGGCGAGCGCCGCGCCGGCGGAGGACGGAACCGCCGGGCGGCCGTGGCCGCCCGGCGGGTCGACGATCGTCATGACGGGTCGGTCAGCCGGCGCTGCCGTCGGCGCCACCGTCGCGCTGGCCGGGGGTCGCGCCGCCGTCGGCCGGGCCCTCGGCACCACCGTCGGCGCCGCCGTCCTGCCGACCCGGGGTCGCGCCGCCGTCGGCCGGGCCCTCGGCACCACCGTCGGCGCCGCCGTCCTGCTGACCCGGGGTCGCGCCGCCGTCGGCCGGACCCTCGGCACCACCGTCGGCGCCGCCGTCCTGCCGACCCGCGGTCGCACCACCGTCCGCCGGACCCTCGGGGCCGCCGCCGCTGGTGGTCTGGATGTCGTCGTCGTTCAGTGCCATCGGTGCTCCCTCGGGTGTGCCGCCCCGCCGTCTGTCGGGGTTCCTGGTGCAGCGGGTGGTACCCCACGCGCGATCTTCTCTAACCACACCGTAGACGGCCCGGCCAGGCCGTACGGACGGTTCACCAACGGTTCCCGCCCGGCACGCCGGCGGCGCCGGTGACAGGATGGACGCGGCTGGCGACAGGGAGGTCGGAGATGGCGCGACCGCAGGGCGAGCGGCTGGAGCCGCTCACCGAACAGTGGCAGCGAGGGCTGGCCGTGGTGGCCCACCCCGACGACCTGGAGTTCGGCGCGGCGGCGGCCGTGGCTCGCTGGACCGGGCAGGGCAAGCAGCTCGTCTACTGCCTGGTCACCAGCGGCGAGGCGGGCATCGACGGGATGTCGCCGGAGCGGACCCGGCCGCTGCGGGAGGAGGAGCAGCGGGTCGCCGCCGGCCTGGTCGGCGTGACCGAGGTGGAGTTCCTCGGGCTGCCCGACGGCGTCCTGGAGTACGGCGTGCCGCTGCGCCGCGCCATCGCCGAGGCGGTCCGCCGGCACCGCCCCGAGGTGGTCATCACCAACAACTTCCGGGACACCTGGGACGGGGTGTACGCGCTGAACCAGGCCGACCACATCGCCACCGGGCGGGCCACCCTCGACGCGGTCCGCGACGCCGGCAACCGTTGGGTCTTCCCCGAGCAGCTCACCGGCGGGGTCCAGGCGTGGAACGGGGTACGCCAGGTCTGGGCGGCCGGCTCACCGCTGGCCCGGCACGCCGTGGACGTCACGGCCACCTTCGACCGGGGGCTGGCCTCGCTGCGCGCGCACGGGGCGTACCTGAGCGGGCTGGGCGACGGCGGATTCGACCCGGCGGAGTTCCTGGAGGGGCTGGCCCGCCCGGCCGGCACCCGACTGGGCGTCCGGTACGGCGCCGCGTTCGAGGTGTTCCACCTCGACCTGAGCTGAGGGCCGCGATGATCGTGCTGGGCACCTCCGGCTGGCAGTACCGGGACTGGCGGGACCGGTTCTATCCGGCGAAGCTGCCGCAACGGCTCTGGCTGGAGCACTACGCCGCCCGGTTCGCCACGGTGGAGGTGAACAACGCCTTCTACCGGCTGCCCGAGCGGGACACCTTCGCCGCCTGGCGGGCGCGGACCCCGGACGACTTCTGCCTGGCGGTGAAGATGAGCCGCTATCTCACCCACATCAAGCGGCTGCGCGAGCCGGCCGAGCCGGTGGCGCGGTTCCTCGACCGGGCCACCGCGCTGGGCGACCGGCTCGGACCGGTGCTGGTGCAGCTCCCGCCGAACCTGCGCTCCGACCCGGACGCCCTGGCCGCGACGCTGCGGCTCTTCCCCGCCGAGGTGCGGGTGGCGGTGGAGCCCCGGCATCCGAGCTGGTGGTGCGACGCCACCCGGCGGGTGCTGGAGCGGCACCGGGCGGCGCTGGTGTGGGCGGACCGCGGCAGCCGCCCGATCACCCCGCTGTGGCGCACCACCGACTTCGGCTACCTGCGGCTGCACGAGGGCCGGGCCCGGCCCTGGCCCCGCTACGGCCGGGCCGCGCTGGCCGGCTGGGTCCGCCGGCTCGCGGCCGCGTTCGACCCGGCCGAGCCCGCGTACGCCTACTTCAACAACGACCCGGGCGGCGCGGCGATCGTCGACGCGGTGGCCTTCGCCGGGCTGGCCCGGCGGGCCGGGCACCGGGTCACCCGGACCCCCCGGGACGCCGACGGCCCGCCCCCGTTGAACGGGAGCGGACCGGTTTCCGGCTGACCCGCCTCAGGCCATCATCCGGCCCAGGTCGGCGGGCATGTTGTCGGTCACGTCGTCCCACTCGCCCTGGGTGACGTGCCGGCGCATGGTCTCCAGCACCACCTGCACCACCCGCTGCGGGCCGCCCTCCACGTCGTACGGGAAGCCCTGGCGGACCTCGTAGAGGAAGTCGTCCCGGTTCAGCTTGATCGGCACGTTCTCCGGCTGCCAGCCGTCGAAGTAGATGCCCCGGACGAGCACCGGCAACTGCTGGGCGAACTCGACGCTCTCCGGCACCGGCATCCGGTCCCGCAGCAGGTGCAGGACGGTGCGCAACGCCGCGTACGACTGGTTGCGCTGCTCCTTCGGCCAACCGTAGGCGTCCTCGATGTCCTTCAGGATCAGGTTGGTCTTGTCCAGCGAGGACTCGAACGCCGAAATCAGCTGCTCAGCCATCTGCCCACCCCCGTCTGTCGGTTTCCCACCGTCGGTCGTCGGCGCGCCGCGGCGGACCCGAAGGGCCTCGCCACAGCCGGGTCGGATGCACCCGGTTGGGTCGGGCCGGCCGGCGCGAGTCGCCGCCGGAGCCGACGACGTGCAGCACGGCGCCCCGCCGTGGGTCCGCCACCACCCGAACCGCCATCACAGCCACCTCCGTACCCTCTCCGCGGCCGGACCGGCCGCACGCACCGTTCCATCCTGCGCGGGCCCCGGGTGAGGCGGCCTCACCCCGGACGGGTGAACCGGTGGCGGGTTCAGCCGGCGTCGAGCAGGCCGGCGAGGGTCGCGGCGTTGGTCTGCGCATAGTCCCGATAGCAGTTGTTCATGAGCACGTGCGTCCGTTCGGTCTCCCCGGCCAGCTCGCGCAGCTTCGGCGCCCAGTCCCGCAACTCCCGGTCGGAGTAGCGGTAGCCGAACTTCTCGTGGATGTCCTTGCTGGTCCACTTGTCGCTGTGCCCGTGGAAGCGGACCACCGCCAGGTCGGCGGTGGCCGCGAGCACCGGCGGCACCGACGAGCGGTGCCCCTGCGGCATGTCCACGCAGACGAACGGCAGCTCGTGCCGGCGTAGGAAGGCCAGCGTCTCCTCCTGGTTCGCCCCGTCGAACCAGGAGGCGTGCCGGAACTCGAAGACCGGGCGCAGCGGGGCGCACCGCTTCGCCACCTCGACCAGGTAGTCCTTGTGGTCGCGGCGGAT
This sequence comes from Micromonospora sp. NPDC050686, assembly GCF_040654475.1. Classification (NCBI taxonomy): domain Bacteria; kingdom Bacillati; phylum Actinomycetota; class Actinomycetes; order Micromonosporales; family Micromonosporaceae; genus Micromonospora; species Micromonospora sp. NPDC050686. Next base: position 46,709 of record NZ_JBFAID010000039.1, on the reverse strand, counting down.
GCCCCACCAGGGCGGGAACTGGAACAGCAGGGCGCCGAGCCGACCCGCCCCGACCAGCGGGTCGAGCGCGGACAGGAAGCGCGTCCAGACCTCCTCGTACGCCTGGCGCGACAGGTCGTCCGGGTAGACGATCTTCTTGTCGGTGTCCGGGCGGAGGTCCTTGTAGAGCGAGCTCACCCGGGTCGGGTGCCCGGTGAGCAGGCTGAACGCCTTGACGTTGAAGGTGAAGCCGGCCGGGGTGCGGTCCACCCACAGCTGCGCCGTCCGCTCGGCGGGCGGCGAGTAGTAGGTGGCGTCCACCTCGACCAGCGGGAACTGCCGGGCGTAGTACGCCAGCCGCTTCTCCGGGTTGTCCGCCGTCTGCGGGTACCAGCCGGAGTCGAGCAGGGTCCGGTCGGTCCACGAGGCGGTGCCCACCTTGATCTCACCCATCTGTGGAGTCCACCGCGCCGACGCCCGACCGGCAACCCGGCTCAGGCGGCCCGGCGCTCCCGGGTCTGCTTGCACCCCACGCAGGAGGTCGCCGACGGGAAGATCTCCAGCCGCTCGACCGGGATCGGCGCGGCGCAGCCCTCGCAGAAGCCGTAGGTGCCCTCGTCGAGCCGGGCCAGCGCGTGCTCGAACTGGGCCCGCCGGTCGAGGATGGTGCGCAGCAGGGACTGCGCGGTGTCCCGCTCGGCGGTCTTCGTGCCGCTGTCGGCCTGGTCGTCGCCGGCGGTGTCGGCGACCTCGACCAGCCGCAGCACCTGACTCTGCAGCACGGCCTGCTCGTACTCGGCGGACAGCTCGTCGTAGCGCGACCGCAGCGCGAGCCGGATCTGGTCGTTCTCCGCCTGCGAACGGGCGGTGGTCTGCGTCTCCTGCACGAGCATCGCTGCCTGCCTCTCGTCGTACCCGGTACAACCGGGGCGCCGAGCCCCGGTCCCGTCCGTCCGGTGCGCGCGGTTGGTGATCACCCGCGCTCTGTGAGCCGGGCGATTACCCGGGTCGTGGTGAACTCAAACCGGCGATTTTCCGGCCGGTCCGGCCCGGCGCGTCCGGTTTCCGCGCCGGGCGGGGCCGAGGAGGGCCACCCCGGCCGGGTCGATCAGCCTTCCACCAGGGCGGGATGCCGGGGATCGTCGGCGCGGACCACCACGTCGGCGAACGAGGCCGGGTCCACCTCGTCGGCGTACCGGGTGAAGGCGGGCAGCGTCCAGCGCTGCTCCGGGTCGGTGCGCCGGGCCAGCGCGGCCGGGGAGAGCACCAGGTGGACCGTGACGTCGAAGGGCAGCCCGCCGCCGAGCAGCAGCGCGCCGCTGACCAGCACCACTCCCCCGGGCGGCAGGTCGACGTAGCCGGCCCGGCTGGACCGGTCGGCGACCGGGTCCCACAGCGACGGGAGCAGCCGGCCCGAGCCGTCCGGCCCGGCCGGGTCGAGCACCTCCCGGCGCAGCCCGGTCTCGTCGGTCCAGCCCGCGTAGTAGGCGTCCGGGTTGGTGCGGCCGTGCTCGAGCCGGGTCGAGGCGGGGCGCAGGAAGTCCGCGGCCCGGACGTGCAGCACCGGGCGGCCCGCGGCCCGCAGCGGCTCGACCAGCGCGGCGGCGAGGTCGTCCGGCCCGGCGGCGGGCGCGCCGTCGACGGCCACCCGGAGCCGGCCGGGCGGGGTGGCCCGGCTCAGCAGCTCGGTCAGCTCGGCGACGAGGCGGTCCGGCGAGATGGGACGGATGCGCATCGGACCATCCTGCCCCCGCCCGGTCAGCCGCTGCGGTCGATGGTCACCCGGGCGTCGTCGGCGAGCCGGTAGCCCACCCCGTACACGGTGGTGACCAGGGGGACGTCCACCCCGACCTTGCCGCGCAGCCGGCGGACGTGCACGTCGACGGTGCGCACCCCGGCGTGCTCGTAGCCCCACACGGCGTTGAGCAGCTGGAGCCGGGTGAACACCCGGCGGGGATGGGCGACCAGGTGCAACAGCAGGTCGAACTCCAGCCGGGTCAGCGGCAACGGCTCGCCGTCGCGCAGCACGGACCGGGAGGAGGCGAGGATGTGCAGCGCCGGCACGGTGGCCGCGCGCGGGCGGGCCGGGGTACGCCCCGGCGGGGAGCCCTCCGGGCGGCGCTCGGCCGGCACGCTCGCGGTGATCGTGCCCTCGCCCCGTTCCAGCAGCTCCCGGGCGGCCTCCAGCAGCCGCCGGGCGGGCGGGGTGAGCGACTCCTCGGCGGCCAGTGGGATGGACAGGGTGACGGTGAGCACCGGCGTCGGGGTGCTGGCCGGTCGGCGCTGGCCACCGGGAGGACGGCCGGGGACCGCGGGCTGGGACGGATGCCATCCGGCGCGCGACGAGGCGGGGCTGACCGACATGGTCCTCCTTGGCTGGTCCGGGTGTCTCCCCACGGCCCGGGACGCCGCTGCCTCGATGCTTCCCGGGGCCCCCGGCGAGGGTCAAGGGGCGGCCGCGTTGCATGAATGTGACAATTGACGAACACATCGGAGCCGTCCGCTCGCTCTCCGTACGAGCCTGATGATTACAGCAGAACCGCCCGGATGGTTCGATACGGGGGTACCCCAGACGTGCCCACCAGCCGGTTCAGCGGTCCGGGTCGACCATCACCCGGGCGTCGTCGGCGAGCCGGTAGCCCACCCCGTACACGGTGGTGACGAGGGGGTGGTCCACGCCGAGCTTGGCCCGCAGCCGGCGGACGTGCACGTCGACGGTGCGCGCCACCGCGTGCTCGTACCCCCAGACGTTGCTGAGCAACTGGAGTCGGGTGAAGACGCGGCGCGGATGCTCGGCGAGGAAGCGCAGCAGGTCGAACTCGATCCGGGTCAGCCGGATCTCCCGGTCGTCGAGGCGGACCACCCGGGTGCCGGCGAGGATCCGTACCGTCGCGGCGTCCGCCGGCTCCGTCCGCTCCACCGGGTCCGGCACAACGCGCGGCCCCGGCGGGCGGCCGTCGCCCCACCGGCGGCCCGCACCCGGCCGGGGCGGTGTCAGCTCGTGGCGCAGCACGCCCTCGCCGGTGGCGGCCAGCTCGTCGAGCAGGTCGACCAGGCGGGCCAGCCCCGGGGTCAGGGCGCCGCCGAGGTCGAGGGTGATGGTGAGGGTGGGCGCGGGACGCGGGCCCGCCGCCGGGTCGGGGCGGCCCGGCGGGTGCGGGCGGGGCGAGAGGGCGACGACGGTCATGCGGGCCTCCTGACGGTGGCGCCGCCACGCGGATGACGCGGCGGTCAGTGCGCCGCCCGGCCGGCGGTCACCGGCGGCGCGACGGGCGAGGGATGGTACGGCGGGGTGGGGCCGAGGGCGGGCAGGCCGGCGATCCGCCAGGCGGCGAAGCCGCCGACCACGTCGGTGGCCCGCCGCAGCCCGATCTCCTGGAGGGCGGCCGCCGCCAGGGACGAGGTGTAGCCCTCCTGGCAGAGGACCAGCACCGGCAGGTCGTAGTCGACGGCGATCGGCAGCCGGGCCGGGCAGCGCGGGTCGAGCCGCCACTCCAGGACGTTGCGCTCGATCGCCAGCGCGCCGGGCACGGTGCCGTGCGCGGCCCGCTGGCCGACCGGCCGGATGTCGACCAGCAGCGCACCGCGCCGGTACGCCAGATGGGCCTGCTCGGGGTCGAGCCGGCGCAGCCGGGCCCGGGCGTCGGCGAGGATCTCGTCGATCCCCCGCGACCCGGGCGGCGGCACGGGACAGCCGTCGGCGCCGGTCGGCGTCGCGGTCGGGGTCACGCTCATCGGAGCGTCCTTCCGGGTTCGGGGCGGGCGGGGCCGCCGGGGCGGGTCACCACGCCACGCCCGCCTCGGCCACCTCGGCGGCCAGCAGCCGGCCGGCGACGAGCCGGTAGCGGGTCATCCGGGCCAGGGCCGGGGTGTAGACGTGCACGCTGACGGCGGGCCGGTCGCCCCGGTTGGTGACCCGGTGCACGTGCCGGGCGCCGAACCGGCGCGTGGCGCCGGCGGCGAGCCGGTGCGGGCGCAGCCGGTGGCCGCTGACCGTCTCCTCGGTGAGCTTCCCGGCCACCACCAGGAAGGCGCCGGCCGATCCGCCGTGGTCGTGCAGGTCGGTGCCCTGGCCGGGCAGCCAGCTCAGCGCCCACACCTCGTGGCCGGGGCCGGCGGCCAGGCGGGCGTACCACCGCTGGGCCGGGTCGAAGCGCAGCGGCACCGGCCAGGCGGCGGGGTCGGCGTACCCGGTGGCGACGGTGAGCAGATCGGGCTGGTGGGTCATCGCGGAGTCCTCGCGGGCGGATTGACGTGGTCGACCCACTATAGAAGGCAAATCCTATAGGTTTAGTAGGCCATATCGGATGGTGGGACAGCCCGCCGGTGCCGGTCACCGGGCGCGGCCGGCAGGTCATGACCGAAGGCACCGAGCGCAGCGAGGCCGTGGGGCATGGGCTACGACATCAGGTTCGTAGCTTGCCCACCGACCGCCTCGAGGGCGTGCGGTAGGAGGCGATGCGCGAAGGCAGCTCCTGCCAGCGGGGGGAGATCCCGCCCGAGGTATACAGGGGCGGTGGAGGATCCCGTACCCGAGCAGATGCGCGCCGCCGCGACCGCGCTGCTGACGACGCTCGACGAGGCGGCCCGGCGGCGCGCCCGGCACGACTTCGACGACGACGCGGCCCGCCGCTGGCTGGAGTACCGACCGCGCCCCCGCCCGGGCGCCTGCCTGGCCGACCTGGACGTCGCCGGCCGCAAGGCCGTCCACCGGCTGCTCGCCACGGCGCTGAGCCCGGCCGGGTACGCCCAGGCGCTGGCGATCGTCGGGCTGGAGGAGGTGCTGGACCGGGCCGAGGGCTGGCGGCGCGGACGGCACAGCGGCGACTACTGGGTGGCCGTCTTCGGCGACCCGGGCCGCGACGACCGGTGGGCCTGGCGGGTCGAGGGTCACCACCTGTCCGTCAGCATGACCGTGGTGGCCGACCAGGTCTCCCCCGCGCCGATCTTCTTCGGCGCGAACCCCGCCACCGTCCGGCACGCCGGCCGCCCGGTCTCCCGCCCGCTCGGGCCGGAGGAAGACCTGGCGCGGGAGCTGCTGGAGGCGATCGGTCCGGTGGGCCGGGCGGCGGCGATCGTCGCCGACGAGGCCCCCACCGACATCATCAGCGCCACCCGGCCGGCCGCGCCGGGCCGGCTGGAGCCGCTCGGCGTGCCCCGCGACCGGCTGGGCCCCGGCGGCCGGGCGCTGCTGGACCAGCTGGTCGCGCTCTACCTGGACCGGCTGCCGCCGGAGCTGGCCGCCCGGGAGGCGGGCCGGCTGGACGGCCGCGAGCTGCACTTCGCCTGGGCCGGCCCGACCCGGCCCGGGCAGCGGCACTACTACCGGGTGCAGGGCGACGACCTGCTGATCGAGTACGACAACACCACCGACGACGGCAACCACGCGCACACCGTGCTGCGCCGCCCGGCCAGCGACTTCGGCGCCGACGTGCTCGCCGACCACCACGCCACCGCCCACTCCGGCGAGGTCAGGGGCGGCGGGCCTCGATGAGGAACCGCTGGGCGTGGGCCACGAACGGCCCCTCGGCCCGGATCCGGTCGTGCAGCCGGCGCAGCGCCTCCCGGTACGCCCCGACGGTGAAGCCGGGCACCGTCCAGATCACCTTGCGCAGGAACCAGACCACCGCGCCGACGTCGTGGAACTCCGCCCGCAGCTTCGCCGTACGCAGGTCGACCACCGTGAGGCCGGCGGCCCGGGCGGCGGCGACCGCCTGCTCCGGGTGGCGGGTCGCCGGGGGCGGCAGCGGGCCCATGATCGCCTCGCTCAGCTCGCGCATGGTGCCGGGGCCGATCTGCTGGGAGAGGTAGCTGCCGCCGGGGGCGAGCACCCGGGCCACCTCGGGCCACACCGTGTCCACCGGGTGCCGGCTGACCACCAGGTCGAAGGCCGCGTTCCGGAACGGCAGCGACGCCCCGCCGTCGGCCCGGACGACTGTCGCGCCGACCCGGCGCAGCGTACGGCGGGCCACGGCGACGTTCGGCGGCCAGGCCTCGGTGGCGACCAGCAAGGTCGGCGCCGCCGGCACCCCGGCGAGCACCTCTCCCCCGCCGGTGTCAATGTCCAGCGCGGCGCCGGCGGAGGCCATCCGGGCGCCGACGAGGCGGGCGTAGCCCCAGGGTGGCCGCTCCTCGCTGGCCCGCCCGGCCAGCCAGGAGAAATCCCAGCCGTCCACCGGCTCGGCGGCGGCCTCGGCGAGCAGCGTGTCGAAGGTGCGCTGATCGGTCACGCCCGGCAGCCTGCCCGCCCGACCGCGCCGCCGGCAACGCGATTTTCCGCGGGACGGACGGCTCAGGCCGACGGCCGACCGGGCGGCTCAACGCCGCCAGCCGAGCGGGTGGCTCAGGCCGACGGCGGGCGGGCGGCCCGGCGACGGGCCCCGGCGGCCCAGGCCGGCCGGCGGATGATCTCGGCAGTCGGGCCGGTGAGGTCGCGCAGCGCCCCGATGCTCGGCTCCCGCCGGTCGAACTGGCGCATCAGCCGGGCGCCCAGCGCCACGCCGACGCCGCCCACCGCCAGGGCGAGCAGTTCGACGCCGAGCAGGACGCCCGACGCGCCCCGCTGCGGCGAGTCGGCGCGGATCAGGCAGGAGATCAGGAACAGCCCGGCCATCGCCGTGTTCACCAGGTTGAAGGTGACCGCGGTGCGACGGGTCCGGCCGGCCCGCACGTCCCACAGGTCGATCATCCCGGCGACCGCGGCCAGCGCGGCGGCGACCAGCGCGGCGATCGTGGTCCAGTAACCCACCTCGCCCAGGAAGTCCGGCCCGCCGGCCACGTCGGCGAGGTCGAAGAGCGTGGCGCAGGCGAAGAGCCCGTACGGGAACGTCACCAGCATCGGTTGGATGGGGTGCCCCTGCACCCGCAGTCGGCTCTCCATCGGTTGCCTCCCTGGTCCACACGGTTCACCAGTCCAGGGTGCTACCCGGGCGCCACCGGGGCGAAACGATCTCGGCTCAGCCCTCCCGGGACCGGGACACCGTGCGCACCAGCCGCTCGGCCACCTCGCCCAGCGGGATGTCCAACGAGGAGGCGGCGCTGCGCAACACCGCCAGGGCCTCGGGCGCCGGGCAGCCCCGCTGCGTCATGATCACTCCGATCGCCTGCCCGACCACGCCCTCACCCAGCAGCGACGAGTCCCGCTCGCCGGCCTCGGCGGCCTGCCGCGCCCGGTCCCGGACGGCGGCCAGCAGCAGCCCCGCGTGCTCGGCGAGCAGCATCGCGGTGAGCTGGAGGCGGGGCGCCAACGCGGCGGTGCTGTCGGCGTAAAGGTTGATGGCGCCGATCACCTGCTCGTCCACGTCGACCGGCGCGGAGATCACCCCGCGGACGCCGAGTGCCCGCGCCCGCGCCGTCCAGGCCGGCCAGCGCTCCTCGGCGGTCAGGTCCTCCGAGCTGGTCATCTCGCGGCGACGGATCGCGGTCATCACCGGCGTGTCCGGCCCGTGGCGCAGGTCGTCCAGCTCGGCCAGCCGGTCGTCGGAGGCGGCCACCCCGGCCGGCTCACCGGCCCGCAGCGCGGTGAACCCGCACCAGGTCGCCCCGGGGACGGCGTCCCGGACGATCCGGACCAGCTCGGCCAGCGCCCGGTCGAAGTCGTCGACCGCGATCAGCCTCGCGGTCAGCTCCCGCAGCAGGGCGGCCGTCTCCAGCACGCCCAGGGTGTCGTTCATCGGGTCCCGCGTGTCCAGGTTCACCGGCCCCCGGCCCCCGCGTACCGCCCGCCGCCTGCCACTGGCGCCGTTGCCTGTGTCATCGTCTCGAACCCTCTCCCGACTCAGTCTCGAACCCTCTCCCGACTCATGAGCCCCGGGCTACTACCCTCGCAAACCAGGATCGAAACCGCGCAAAGGGGGTTCCTCCCGGCGCAGTTCGGGCGCCGGAAGGAACCCCGGGGTACGTCAGCGGGCGGCGCTGAGCCGGCGCCCCACGGAGGCGATCAGCCGGTCCAGCTCCGAGCCGAACGGGTTGTCGTGCACCAGGTACGTCCAGGTGGCGCTGGGCCGGACCAGCTTCGACGCGTCCGGCTCCCACCCCTCGTCGAACTCGGTCTCCTCGAAGGTGGCGATGGTCCGGGTCTCGATCTCGGGGACCAGCGCGGTGAACGCGGGCACCGCCGCCCGGTGGAACTCGTCCAGCGGGTCCAGCCGGCCCAGCGCCCGCAGGTGCACGCCCTCGCGCACCTCGGACAGCTCGGCCAGGTGCTCGGCCCAGAGCCGGTCCAGGTGGTAGAGGGCGATCTTGCGGGCCACGTCGGCGAGCAGGTCCTCGTCCATCTCGCCGGCCTTCTCCGGCACCCGCTCCAGCAGCATCACCCCGGCCACGTCGCTGGTCAGCAGCCGCTCCCGGCGCTCGGCCAGCGCCTTGCGCTGCTGCTCGATGACGACGCTGTAGCGCCAGGTGTTGCGGTGGATCTCGTGGTTGACGCCCTCGGCGACCCGCTGGGCGTGCTCGACCGCGTAGTCCACCTGCGGGTCGGTGACCAGGCCGTCGGCGTTCATCCGGGGCGACGGCGGGACGGTGTCGCCGGCGTGCCGGACGACCAGGTCGTCCTCCAGGCTGACGAAGAAGACCGACCCGCCCGGGTCACCCTGCCGGCCGGCCCGGCCGCGCAGCTGGTCGTCGACCCGGCGGCTGTCGTGCCGGCCGCTGCCGATCACGTAGAGGCCGCCGAGCTCGGCCACCCGCTCCCGGTCGGCCTGGTCGCTGCCGCCGAGGCGGATGTCGACGCCGCGGCCGGCCATCTGGGTGGAGACGGTGACCGCGGCGTACGCGCCGGCCTCGGCGATGATCGCCGCCTCCTCGTCGTCGTTCTTGGCGTTGAGGACCACGCAGGGCACCCCGGCCGTGTGCAGCCCGGCGGCCAGGCCCTCGGACTCCTTGACGTCCAGCGTGCCGACCAGCACCGGACGGCCGCGCTCGTGGTTGCGCCGGATCTCGTCGATCAGCGCCTCCTCCTTCTCGGCCCGGGTGGCGTAGATCCGGTCCGACTCGTCCTCCCGGACGCACGGGGTGTTCGGCGGGATCACCGCCACCTCGAGGCCGAAGAACTCGCGGAGCTGGTCGCCGACCAGCACGGCGGTCGCGGTCATCCCGCACACCGTCGGGTAGAGCCCGATGAACGCCTGCACGGCGATGGTGCCGAGCACCTCGCCCTCGGCGGTGGCGTCCAGCCCCTCCTTGGCCTCCACGGCGGCCTGCAGGCCGTCCGGCCAGCGCCGGCGCTGGGCCACCCGGCCCCGCATCTCGTCGATCAGCTCGACCGAGTCGTCCCGGACGATGTAGTCCACGTCCCGGTGCAGCAGGGCGTGCGCGTGCAGCGCCACGTTGACCGCGGAGAGCTGGCCCACGTGCTCGGCATCGTAGAGGTCGATCCCGCCGAGCTTCGCCTCGACCGCGGCCAGGCCGTCGCTGGTGAAGGCCACGCTGCGGCCGTCCTCGGCGGCGGTGTAGTGCTTGCCCTTGCGCAGGCCGCGGACCAGGGCGGCGGCGGTGTGCACCGGGTCCTGCTCGCCAGCGACCGCGCCGGCCAGGACCATCGGCACCCGGGCCTCGTCGATCAGGATCGAGTCGGCCTCGTCGACGATGGCCGTGCGCAGCGGCGGCTGCACCCGGTCGGCGAGGTCGGTGACCAGCTGGCCGCGCAGGTAGTCGAAGCCGGCCTCGCTGACCGAGATGTAGGTGACGTCGCAGGCGTAGGCGGCCGTGCGCTCCTCGGGGGTGGAGGTCTCGTTGACCCAGCCGACGGTGAGCCCGAGCAGGGTGTAGACCGGCTCCATCCACTGGGCGTCGCGGCGGGCCAGGTAGTCGTTGACGGTGAGCACGTGCACCGGCCCGTTGCCCATCCGCACGTGGCCGTACGCGGCGATGGCGGCGGTGAGCGTCTTGCCCTCACCGGTGGCCATCTCGGCGACCTTGCCGGACAGCAGCGCCATCGCGCCCAGCAGCTGGACGTCGTACGGGCGCTGGTCGAGCCCGCGACGGGCCGCCTCCCGGCCGATGGCGCAGAGCTCCTGGTAGCCCTCGGCGGAGCCGGCGGCCTCGGTCAGCTCGGCGTCGGAGAGCTTCTCCAGCTCCTCCTCGCGCGCGGCGATCCGCGGCAGCAGCTTCTCCAGCGGGGCCAGGTCGACCGTCGTCCCCGGGCGCTGGAGGAACCGCCGGAACCTGGTCTTCATCCGTTGCGACACACCCATGAGCGGCAACGGTACGCGAACCGAGCCGGATTTCGTGGTCCGGCCGTCCCGGGTCGGCCGAGTTGTCCCGGCGAACCGCCGTTCGCGCAGGTCGGGCGCCCCGACCACGGTCAGCCCGTGAAGATCACCTGGAGCTCGGACCGGCGGCGCTCGGCCAGGTCGGTCAGCACCCTCGGGGCCTCGGCGAGCGGCTCCACCGCGGTCACCAGGTGCTTGCGGATCTGGTCGCCGTACTGGCGCAGCAGTTCGATCGTCTCGGCGGAGAGCCGCTCCCGGTCCCAGACCGGGGCGAGCCCGCGCGGCACCCGGCCGATCTGCGCGCAGCGCAACGACAGCCCGTTGTGGTGGAACTCCTCCCCGAACCGGACGTCGTCCGCGCCGGCCTGGTAGAAGGCCAGGTCGATCACCGTGCCCTGGGGGCGCAGCAGGCGCAGCGCCAGGTGCAGCGCCCAGGCCTGGCCGCGGCACTGGAACACCACGTCGGCGCCGCGGTCGCCGGCGGCGTGGTTCCACCGGGTCTTCAGCACCACCGCCGGGTCGTCGGCGTCCGGGTCGAGGGTCTCCAGGCCGAGCGCCTCGGCGACCGCCCGCCGCTGCGGCGTCGGGTCCAGCACCACCACCGAGGCGGCGCCGTGCCGCTTGGCGAACAGGGCGGTGAGCAGGGCGACCACGCCGCTGCCGACGACGGCGACCCGCCGGCCCCGCACCCCGTCGCCCAGCGACCGGACGTCGGTGCCGCAGAGGTCGGCGGCGGCGTGCAGCACGCCGTTGGCGCAGATCGGCCCCATGTGCGCGACGTAGACGCCGAGCATCGGGTCCAGGTCCTCCGGCAGCGGCACGAAGCGTTCGGCGAGCGGGTCGGTGACGTAACCGCTGCGGTGGCCGTAGGTCATCGCGCCGACGGTGCCGACCGCGATGGCCGGGGTGCGGCTCTCCACCACCCGGCCCACCTGCATGTAGCCGAGCCGGGTGACCGGGTACGGGGTGCTCGCCTCCCCCGGCTGGAAGAGCCCGAGGGCCGGGTTCCAGGTCACGTTGAGGTAGGGGTTGGTGCCCTTGACGAAGCTGAGCTCGGTGCCGGCGGAGACCCCGCTGAACAGCGTCTCCACCCGGAAGCCGCCCTCGGGCAGCTCGGGGACGTCCTGCTCGACCAGCTCGACCCGGCCCGGGCCGCTGACCGCCACCACCCGGTCACGCATCGACGGTCACCCCGGTGGGTGCCAGCGCGGCCGGGCCGGTGGGCAGGGCGACCGGGCGGCCGGTACGCGCGCTGTCCGCGACGGCGAGAGCGAGCCGCTGGGTACGCAGCGCCTCGGCGTACGGGACGCGGACGTCGTCGCCGACCCCGCGGACGGCGTCCACGAAGGCCCGGTCGACGGCCACCCGGGCGCCGTCCGGGTCGGCGGGCAGGTGCCGCTCGCCGTCGGCGTCCCGGACGGTCAGGCCGTCCTCGGCCAGCGACAGCGCCAGCCCGTCGGCGAGGATCTCCAACCCGGCGCGGTGCTTCCAGGTCAGCACGCAGGCAGCGGCCAGGGTGCCCACCCCGCCGCCGGCGAACCGCAGCGCCGCCGCGGTCACCGAGTCGATGTCCGCCCCGGCCACCGGCGGCGGGGAGCCGTCGCCGTACGCGGTCACCTCGACCACCTCGCCGGCCAGCACGCGGACCAGGTCCAGCACGTGCGCGGCCTGCTCGACCACCGGGCCGCCGGACCGGTCCCGGACCGCCCACCAGGCCACCGGCGGCACCTTGTCCAGCCAGGCGCCGTTGACCATCCGCACCGGGCGGTCGGCCAGCAGCTCCCGGGCCTGCTGCACCACGTGCAGGTAACGCCAGTGGTGCCCGACGGCGGTGAGCAGCCCCCGCTGCTCGACCAGGGCGCCGATCCGCTCCGCGGTGTCCAGGTCGACCGCGACCGGCTTCTCCACGAACATCGGGACGCCGGCGGCGATCACCGCCTCCTCGACCGGGCCGTGCGCGAACGGCGGCACGCACACGTACACCGCGTCGAGCCCGGCCGCGAGCAGCTCGTCCACGTCGACGAAGGATCGGCCGCCGTGGTCGGCGGCCAGCGCCTCGGCCGCATCCCGGGCCACGTCGGTCACCCCGACCAGTTCGACGTCGGTGAACTGGCTCAACACCCGGGCGTGGCGTTGCGCCACCCCGCCGGCCCCCACCAGTCCCACCCGGCATGTGCGCATCAGACCCGACCTCTCCGCCACGGTTTCATGTTCCGCGGCAAGCTCTCCCCGGGCCGGCGGCGCGCCAAACCCGCAGCGGGCGCGCAATCAGACGTTCATTTCCCGGGAACCGGTACGGGTGATCTTCGTGATCAGGCTGTTAGCGATGATCCGGTTAGCGCGCGGTCGCGATTGGGAAATCAATCCCCGCGTTTCCGCCACAATCTGGGGGTGTGCCTGTGCGGGAAACAGAATCGACCGTCTCACCGGTGGTGGAGGCGTGGGCGACGTACCGGACGACCTCGGCCGCCGAGTGGCCGGCGCGGGCGCTGGTCCGGGCCAAGGGCGACACCAGGGTCAGCGTGGTGCTGCCGGCGCGCAACGAGGAGGCGACGGTCGGCGCCATCGTGTCCACCATCCGGGAGCACCTGGTGGACCGGGTACCACTGGTCGACGAGCTGATCGTCGTCGACTCCCGCTCCACCGACCGTACCGCGCAGGTGGCCCGGTCCGCCGGCGCCGAGGTGGTCAGCCAGGACGCGATGACCCGCGGCCTGCCCCAGCTGACCGGCAAGGGTGACGCGCTCTGGGCGGGGCTGGCCGCCGCCGAGGGCGACGTCGTCGCGTTCGTCGACGCCGACCTGCGCGAGTTCCGGCCGCACTTCGTCACCGGCCTGCTCGGCCCCCTGCTGACCGATCCCTCGGTCGACTTCGTCAAGGGCTTCTATCACCGGCCGCTGGTGGGGCCGTCCAGCTTGGAGGCCGACGGCGGCGGCCGGGTGACCGAGTTGATGGCCCGGCCGTTGCTCAACCTCTTCTGGCCGGAACTGGCCGGATTCGTGCAACCCCTGGCCGGCGAGTACGCCGCCCGTCGTGACGTACTGGCCCGGGTGCCGTTCGTCTCCGGCTACGGCGTGGAGACGGCCATGCTGATCGACCTGTTGGAGCTGGTCGGGCTGGACGCCCTGGCCCAGGTGGACCTCGGCGAGCGCAAGCACCGCCACCAGGACACCGCGGCGCTGGGCCGGATGTCCGCGCAGATCCTGCACACCGTGTGGGCGCGGCTGCAACGTCGCGGCTGGGCCAGCCCGGGCAGTTCCCCCGCGCCGCTGCTGACCCAGTTCCGCCGCGGCGGGTCGGAGGCACTGCCCAACCTGGAGCGGGAGATCGTGGTGAGCGACGTCTCCGTGCAGGAGCGGCCACCGCTGGCGCAGCTGCGCCACCGGGTGCCCCGCCGCCCGTTGGCGGCGGCGTGAGGGTCCGGTCCGGCGGGCCGGCCGCAGCACCCAGCGACACCCGGCCGCACCGGCCGTTCGGTGGCGGAGCGCGTACGCCCGCGGGCGCCCGCGCCGAGGGAAGGAACCCCGCACGATGAGTCTCACGGTCCTGATGAACGCCGGCCCCTGGCTCTCCGTGCCACCGCCGGGCTACGGCGGCATCGAGAACGTCGTCGCGACTCTGGTGCCGGAGCTGCGCCGCCTCGGGATCCGGGTGGTGCTGGCGTCGGTGGAGTCGAGCACCCTGCCGGTCGACGAGAAGATCTCGGTCTTCCCGGACGGCCAGTTCCACGCCCTGCAACGGCCGTACAACCAGGTCTGCGGCGTCGCCCAGGCGCACCTGGGCGGGGTGGCCCGTGCCTGGCACGCCCGGGACGACATCGACCTGGTGCACGACCACGTGGAGGCGGTCGGGCTGGCCACCCTGGCCGCGATGGGTCCGTCCGGCCCGCCGGTGCTGCACACCCTGCACTGGGACCTGGCCAAGCACCCCGAGCTGTACGGCAACCTCGACGGCGCCGACCGGGTACGGGTCAACGGCGTCTCCGCGTCGCAACTGGCCCGCGCCCCGCAGGCGCTGCGCGACCACTCGGTCGGGCACGTGCACCTGTCCACCCCGCTCGCGGTGGGAGCCGATCGCCGACCGCAGGTGGCCAAGGGCGACCACACGATCATTCTGGGCCGGATCAACCCGGGCAAGGGGCAGGACCTGGGCGCCCGGCTGGCCCAACAGGTCGGCTTCCCGCTGGTGCTGGCCGGGCCGGTCGGGCCGTACCACCGGCCGGAGGAGCTGGCCGCGGCGGGCGACGACGCACGGCAGAACCCCGACGTCCGGTTCTTCCACGACCACGTCGCCCCACACCTCGACGGCGACCTGGTCCGCTGGGTCGGCACGGTCGCCGGCCAGGAGCGCGACGACCTGCTGGCCTCCGCGCGCGCGTCGCTCTTCCCGCTGCGCTGGGAGGAGCCGGGCGGCACCGCCGTGGTCGAGTCCCTGGCCCTGGGTACGCCGGTGGTCGCCACCACCCGCGGCTGCCTGCCGGAGCTGATCGAGCACGGCCGGACGGGCCTGCTCACCACCGACGAGGAGGAGCTGGGCGAGCTGGTGCTGGCCGCCGGCCTGCTGGATCCGGCCGAGTGCCGGCGGGAGGCCGCGGCCCGGTTCACCCCGGCCATGATGGCCGAGAAGTACGTCGGGCTGTACGAGCAGGTCCGCCGGCTCGCCTCCGCCCGCCAGCTTCAGCACGCCTGACCGGCGCCGGCCCGGACCCGGTCCCCGTGGCCGGGTCCGTGCGGGTTTGTCCCGTCCCGCGCCGGGAATGCACCGGTTCCGCTACGGGAGGAGCGCACGGTGAGTGGAGCGATGGCACACGCCCGGGCGCGCCGGGGCCCGGCCGACGGGCACCCACCCGTACGCCGGGCCGCCGCCACCGTGGGCGTGGTCTTCCTGGTCATCGGCGTGCTGGGCTTCGTGCCGGGCATCACCACGCACTTCGGCGACCTGCACGTCACCGGGCACGCCTCCGGCGCCGAACTGTTCGGGGTCTTCCAGGTCTCGGTGCTGCACAACCTCGTACACCTGGGGTTCGGGGTCGCCGGCCTGGCGATGTCCCGGGCGGTGCCCGGCGCCCGCGCGTTCCTGGTCGGCGGCGGGGCGGTCTATCTGGTGCTCTGGCTCTACGGATTGGTGGTGGACCGGTCCAGCGGCGCCAACTTCATCCCGGTCAACTCCGCCGACAACTGGCTGCATCTGCTGCTGGGCCTCGGCATGATCGGTCTCGGCGTGGTCACCGTGCGTGGCGAGCGTCACCGCTGACCGGTGCCGCTCCGGTTTCGTGCCCCCGTGCGCCGGGTAGTTCGGAGGCCCCCACGCGACGGAATCGAGGACCGCATGCCCAGCCGGATCAGGTGCCTGGTCGACGACGAGGGACCGGTCACCGTCGTCCGGATCTCCGGCGGGCTGGACACCGGGACCATCCGGCCGGTGCATGGGGTGCTGGACCGCTGCCTGACCGAGCAGCCGGACGCGCTGGTGGTCGACCTCTCCGCCGTACGGGTGGAGGATCCGCTCGCGCTGTCGGTCTTCGCGGCCGCGGCCCGGCAGGCCGCCAGCTGGCCCGGGGTGCCCATGGTGCTCTGCGCGCCGTCGCCGGACGCGGCGGCCTGGCTGGCCGAGTCGGCCGTGTGCCGCGTGGTGCCGGTGCGCCCCGACCGCGCCGCGGCGGCCCAGGCCGCGGCCGTCGCCGCGGCGCCCCGGCTGCGGGCCCGGCTGGATCCGGTGGCGGGTGCCTGCCGGCGGGCCCGGGAACTGGTCAGCGACGCCTGCGCCCGGTGGAATCTGCCCGGGGCGGTCGGCCCCGCCTCGGTGGTGCTCACCGAACTGGTCGGCAACGTGGTCCGGCACGCCGGCACGCCGATGCGGGTGACGATGACCCTGCGCCGGCCGTACCTGCACCTGGCGGTCCACGACGGCAGCCGGGAGGCGGCCCGCTGCCGCAGCGCGGGTCGGCTGGCGGAGGGGGGCCGTGGGCTGCTGCTGGTACGGGAACTCACCCGGGGGTGGGGCAGCTCCCCCGCGGCCGACGGCAAGGTCGTTTGGGCGATGCTACCGGCGAACTGACCGAATTTTCCGCTCTCGCCTGGTTTCATAGGTGACGGGGCCGGGCAGCCACGCCCGTCCTTTCCGCCGTCACGACGGGGTGAGAGTCATGCCCGAACGGGTAGGCACGGAGCCGGCACGCGACCGGGGGCCGGCCGTCCTGGCGCCGGCCCGGTTCGGCGGCTACCCGGGCCCGGTGCGGCCGGCGCTACCGGGCAACAAGCTCGTCCGGCTGCTCGGCAGCACCGACGCCAAGCAGATCGGCCTGCTCTATCTCTACACGTCGTTCGTGTTCTTCCTGATCGGCGGCGTGCTGGCGCTGCTGCTGCGGGCCGAACTGGCCCGTCCGGGGATGCAGTTCCTCTCCCCCGAGCAGTACAACCAGGCGTTCACCATGCACGGCACGATCATGCTGCTGCTCTTCGCCACCCCGTTGGTGTTCGCCTTCGGCAACTACATCGTCCCGCTCCAGATCGGCGCGCCGGACGTGTCGTTCCCGCGGCTGAACGCCTTCGCGTACTGGCTCTACCTGTTCGGCGGGTCGATCGTGCTGGGCGGCTTCTTCACCCCCGGCGGCGCCGCCGACTTCGGCTGGTTCGCGTACACGCCGCTGAGCAACGCCCAGCACAGCCCCGGGGTCGGCGGAAACCTGTGGATCATGGGTCTGGTCATCTCCGGTCTGGGCACCATCCTCGGCGCGGTCAACATGATCACCACGATCCTGACCCTGCGCGCCCCCGGCATGACCATGTTCCGGATGCCCATCTTCACCTGGAACCTGCTGCTCACCAGCCTGCTGGTGATCCTGGTCTTCCCGCTGCTGGCCGCCGCGCTGCTCGCGCTCGGCGCGGACCGCCTGCTCGGCGCCCACGTGTACGACCCGACGACCGGCGGGCCGATGCTCTGGCAGCACCTGTTCTGGTTCTTCGGCCATCCCGAGGTGTACATCGTGGCGCTGCCGTTCTTCGGCATCATCACCGAGGTCATCCCGGTCTTCTCCCGGAAGCCGATCTTCGGCTACACCGGCCTGGTGCTGGCCACCGTCGCGATCACCGTCCTGTCGATGAGCGTGTGGGCGCACCACATGTTCGGCACCGGCCAGGTGCTGCTGCCGTTCTTCAGCTTCCTCAGCTATCTGATCGCGGTGCCCACCGGGGTGAAGTTCTTCAACTGGATCGGCACCATGTGGAAGGGTCAGCTCACCTTCGAGACACCGATGCTGTTCGCCGTGGGCTTCCTGGTGACCTTCCTGCTCGGCGGCCTCACCGGCGTGCTGCTGGCCAGCCCGCCGGCGGACTTCCAGGTCACCGACTCGTACTTCGTGGTGGCGCACTTCCACTACGTGCTCTTCGGCACCATCGTGTTCGCCGCCTTCGCCGGGGTCTACTTCTGGTTTCCCAAGATGACCGGCCGGCTGCTCGACGAACGGCTCGGCAAGGCGCACTTCTGGACCATGTTCGTGGGTTTCCACATGACCTTCCTGGTGCAGCACTGGCTCGGCGCCGAGGGCATGCCCCGCCGGTACGCCGACTACCTGCCGGGGGACGGCTTCACCGGGCTGAACGAGATCTCCACAATCGGCTCGTTCATCCTCGGCGTCTCCACCCTGTTCTTCATGTACAACGTCTGGAAGTCCTGGCGGTACGGCGCCGCGGTCACCGTCCACGACCCCTGGGGCTTCGGCAACTCTCTGGAGTGGACGACCACCTGCCCGCCGCCGCTGCGCAACTTCGACCAGATGCCCCGGATCCGCTCCGAGCGGCCGGCCTTCGACGCCAAGTACGGCTCGCTCGTCTCCGACCTCGGTCGTGACCTGCCCCAGCGCACCACCCGGCCGCCGCAGGAGTTCAGCGAGGAACTGCACCGCGAGCCGCATCCCCTGGAGTCCCCGGCCGCGGAGGGCGCGCACGGCGCCGCGGAGGCGGTGGCCTACCACCCGGCGCCCGAGTCGGGCGCCCGGCCGGTGGATGTGCCCGAGCCGGAGGAGATCCGCCGGCCCAGCTTCGAGCAGACCGACGAGCCCGAAGTGGGCGCGCTCGGCGCGGAACGCGCCCCGCAGGAGAACGAGCGGTGGCGCCACCCGCACAGCAAGGGCGACCCCCCGGAGCACTGAACCGGCCGCCGCGCCCGCCCCGCCGGCCGCAGGTCGCCACCGGGCGGTCGTGCACCGCGCCGGCCGGCTCGGACCGGGTCTCCCCGGTCGGCCCGGCGGTGGCCGGGGAGACCCGGTCCGGCACGCTACCAACTTGATGTCGTAGACGAATCAACGCGGCCCGGGGCGCGCCGGCGTCACCGTCGTGAGCAGCGGGAAGTGTTCGTCCATGCCGGACGATGATTCGTTTGTGACGTCAAGTTCGTAGCGTGCGAAGGACTCATCGGCAGCCCGCTGGTGCCGCGCCGGCCGCGCCGCGCGCCACGCCGGCCACCGGCCACGCCGGCCGACCGGCGTCAGCGACACGAGCCGGCACCACCGGACCAGACCGATCACCACCGTCCAGGCCGGCACCACTAAACCAGCCAGCACCACCGGTCCAGGCCGGCACCGGCGAAGCGTCAGGCGTCGGCGGTGGCGGAGAGGCCGGCCGCGGTGAGCGAGCGGCGGACCCCGGGCTGCACCCGGGTCAGCCGCAGCGGCACCCCGGTGCGGGCGGCGGCGTCCCGGCCGGCCATCAGGGCGGCGATCCCGCCCGCGTCGAAACCACCGGCGCCCACCAGGTCCACCACCACCTCGCGGGGCTGGCCGGTGACCGCCTCCAGCATGGCCTTGCGCAGCTGGTCGGCACCGTCGCGGTCGATCTCGCCGCCCACCTCGACCACCACCCGGTCGCCGTTCTGCCGTACGGAGATCTTCGACTTCGCCGGCTCGGACTCGGCCCCGCCGTTCTGCCAGGGTGGCGGCGCGTCGGCGAGCATCGCCTGGCGCAGCCAGGTCAGCGCCCGGGACAGCAGCCGCGAGACGTGCATCTGGGAGATGCCGAAGCGGGCGGCGATCTCGGCCTGGGTCTGGTTGCCGTAGAAGCGCATGGCGAGGATCCGCCGCTCTCGCCAGGGCAGCCGGTGCAGCAGCCCGCTGACGGTGACCCGGTCGTCCACCGACTCCAGCGCGTTGTCGGACTCGCCGACCAGGTCGCCGAACTCGGCGGAGCTCTCCCCACCGACCGGCGCGTTGAGCGAGGCCGGGCTGTAGCCGGCCGCCGATTCCAGCGCCGCCAGGATCTCCTCCTCCGGGGTCTCCAACCGCTCGGCCAGCTCGGCCACGGTGGGCGCCCGGGACAACTCGCTGGTCAGCGCCGCGGTGGCTTGACCCACCTCGAGGATCAGGTCGCGCAGCCGGCGCGGCACGTGCACCCCCCAGGTCCGGTCCCGGAAGTGCCGTTTGATCTCGCCCACAATGGTGATCGCGGCGTATGCGGTGAACGAGCCGCGTTCCGGGTCGTACCGGTCGACGGCGTTCACCAGGCCGAGCCGGGCGACCTGTTCCAGGTCCTCCAGCGGTTCGCCCCGCCCCCGGTAGCGGCGGGCCAGCCGGCCGGCGAAGGGCAGCGCGAACCGGACCAGATCGTCGCGCGCCTCCTGCCGCCGCTCCGGCGGCAGTCCCGCGATGCGGGCCGCGTACGCCAGCGCCGCCGCGTCCAGGTCCTCCAGGCCGCGTTCGCTTGCCGGCGGGGTCGTCGTGCTGGTCTGTCCGTACATCCGCGCCTCCCTCGGGAAGGTCCCCGCCCGGATCGGGAAACCGGTCCTGCGCGTGGTCGACCCACGCACCGGGACGGAAGTGGGGTTACGTGACTGGATGCCTGCGAGCGGGCGACCGCACGCCACACGGCGTGATAAGGCCGTCGCAGCGAGCGGTGTTCCCGCTCCGTAGGTACTCAATCACGCGACCCCGGGTTCGCGAGGATGTTTCGGCTGCTCGGGTCCGCGCCGGTCGGGTGACCGGGCGGATCTGGCCGGTCAGCGCACCAGCAGGCCGTGCGCGTCACCGGCGTCCCGCAACGCCCGCAACGCGTCGGCCACCGGCAGCGGCGGCGGCACCGGCAGGTCGTACGGCTGGTTGCGCAGCACCTCGGTGGCCCGGCTGGTGGGCACGGAGGCGACCGGGTAGCCGCGGGCCGAACCCCGGTCCAGCGCGCGGCGCCGGCGGCCGAACGCGGCCACCGCCAGCCACTGCGGCAGCCCGGCCAGGGCCGGCGAGCGGACCCCGGGCGGCTCCGGGAGTACGTCCACCGAGCTGAACGGCTCGCTGCCGGCGAGCCACCACTCCACCCCCTCCACCCGGCGCCGGGTCGCGTTCTCGCACCAGTACGGCACCAGCCCCGCCCGGACCACCTGCCACGGATCGAGCAGCCGGCCGCACTCCACCACCAACCGGTCGCCGGTCTTGCCGCAGCGGCGCAGCCAGCCGCGGTACAGGTCGGCGGTGGCCGCGCTGAGCGCCTCCGGCTGCGGGACCAGCACCCGGTGCAGCGGGTGGCCGCGCCGGCCGGCCCAGACCGCCACGCTGTCGGCGAACCCGCCGTCCACACCCGCCTCGGCGTGCTCCCGGGGCGCGCTGACCTCCGGCGGCGCCCAGTGGGCCCGCGCCCCGCCGGCCGCCCGGAGCACCTGGCGCAGGGCGGGCGAGTCGGGATGGAAGTCCACCGGCTCCAGGCCGCTGGCCGGCGAGCCGACCTGGAAGCTGTGCCCGGCCCCCTCGTCGCGCACCGGCCAGGTACGCGCGTCGCGCAGCAGCAGCACCGCGGCCCCCGGGTCCAGCCGGTCGGCGAGGAACCGCCGGTACGCCGTCGGCAGCGTCCGCCAGCGCACTGCCAGCGACACGATGGCCCCGGCGAGCGGTCCTCGGCTGGCCGGGCAGTGCACCTGGCGTACGTGCACGTCCGGGTTGCCGGCCAGCAGGCGGGCGGCGAGGGCGGCGCCGTGGTCGAGGGCGGCCGCCGGCCGGTCCACCGCCCCGCCGGTCCAGTGCACCGTCAGCTCGAACGAGGCGGGCAGCCACGGCATGTCCAGCGCCACGGCCAGGTGGGCGGCGGCGCCGTGCGGCGAGCCGATCAGCACCCCCGGGTAGCGGCGCCGCGGGTACTGGTCGGCCAGCCAGTCCGCGACCCGGGCGGCGTCCACCTCCGCCGCCTGCCCGACAGTGAGCGCGGCCCGGGTGACGGCTCGGGCGGCGGCGGCCCGGCGTACCGGGTCGGGCGCGCCCGGAAAGCGGGAGACCGCCCCGGGGCCACCCAGGTCGGCGCAGTCGGCGCCGCGCAGGGCCCGGGCCGCCGCGGCCACCAGCACCCGCGCGGTGCTGCCCACGGCGACGACCCGGTCGCCGGCCAGTCCGGCGCCCGCCGCCACGACGTCCCGGTGCGCCTTGGGCACCGGCCCCACCCTGCCTCGTTCGCTCACCACGCGGCCGGGCTTCCCGCCCCGAACAGGTCTAAACGGGCATCTGCCGTCGGTCGGGAGCAATCGCTTCGCGGCGGCGGATGACACCGACCGGGGACGTCAGCGGATGTCCTCGGCCTCCACGGCCATCGCGGTCTCCAGCACCCGGTCGCGGACCCGGCGCGCGGCGTCGCCGGCGGCGAAGACGCCGCGCAGGTCCGCGAAGGCCGGCTCCGGCGGGGCCAGCGGCACCCGGGCGTCCACCACCGCCTCCAGCACGCTGGGCCGGTCGGCGGCGAGCACCTCGTCCCACGCCGGCCCGACCAGGTCCGGGCGGTCCACCCGGACGCCGTGCAACCCCAACAGTCGGGCCCAACCCGCGTACGGGACGTCGGGCCGGCGGTCGGCCGTGGTGGCGGGGTACGTCCGGCCGCCGCCCACCCCGGACTGGTCCCGGTTGTTGAGCACCAGCACCACCAGCCGCGGGTCGGCCCACTCCGGCCAGTGGTGCGCCACCGTGATCAGTTCCGCCAGCCCGTTGAGCTGCATGGCCCCGTCCCCGAGCAGCGCGAGCACCGGCTGGTCCGGGCGGGCCAGCTTGGCCGCCACCGCGTACGGCAGGGCGCAGCCGGTCGAGCCGAGCGTGCCGCAGAGCTGCGCGTTGACCCCCGGCGGCAGCGTCAGGTGCCGGGCGTACCAGTAGAGCACCGAGCCGACGTCCACGGCGACGGCGCCGGTGCGCGGCGCCCGGGCCGACAGTTCGCGCAGCACCAGTTGCGGGTTCACCGGCTCGGCGGGCGCTTCGGCCCGCTCGGCGGCCTCGGCGCGCCACCGGTCCACCGCCGCCTCGACGGTCCCCCGCCACTGCGGGTTGCGCCGTTCCGGCACCCGGGTCAGCAGCGCCCGCAGCGTCTCGGCGGCGTCGCCCACCAGCGCCACGTCCACCGGGTAGTGGCTGCCGATCCGCCGCCCGTCGATGTCGATCTGCACCGTCCGGGTCTGGCCCGGCAGCGGCAGGTACTCCGTCCACGGCTCGGTGGTGCCCACCATCAGCAAGGTGTCGCAGCCGCCCATCAGCTGGGCGCTGGCGGCGGTGCCGACCTCGCCGAGCACCCCGGTGTGGAACGGCAGCCGCTCGTCGAGCACCGGCTTGCCGAGCAGCGACGTGGCCACCCCGGCGCCCAGCCGGTCGGCCAGCGCGACGATCTCCGTACCCGCGTCCCGCCCGCCCTGGCCGACCAGGATCGCCAGCCGGCTGCCGGTGGTGAGCAGCGCGGCGGCGGCGTCCAGGTCGGCGTCGTGCGGCAGCACCCGGGCCAGCGGGGCGCCCGGGGTGGCCGTCACCAGCCGCCCACTTTGCGGGTACCGTTCGCGCACCGGCGCGACCTGCAGCGCGCGGGGCAGCACCACGCAGGTCGGGCTGCGGGTCGCCGCGGCGGTCTGGAACGCCTGGTCCAGCAGCGGCGCCGCCTGCTCGGGCGCCCGCGCGTAGCGGACGAACTGGTTGCACACGTCGCCGAAGAGCCGGCTCAGCCCGATCTCCTGGTGCGCGTTGCCGAGCGGCCCGGACACGTCCTCGCCGATGATCGCCACCACCGGCTTGCTGTCCAGCTTCGCGTCGTAGAGGCCGTTGAGCAGGTGCACCGCGCTCGGGCCCTGGGTGGCCAGGCAGACGCCGATGCCGCCGGTGAACTTGGCGTGCCCGGCGGCCATGAAGGCGGCGGTCTCCTCGTGCCGGGCCGGCACGAACGCCGGGTCGCCGCCGGCGTGGTCGAGGGCCTCGACCAGCGGGGCGATCGCCGACCCGGGGCAGCCGAAGGCGCGGGGCACCCCCCAGGCGCGCAACCGTTCCACCACCAGGTCGACGACGGTCCGCTCAGCCATGGACGAACCGCCCGGGGGTGCCGACGTCGACGTAGCGCAGCACGGCGCCCACCCCGTCGGTGAGGTCCGGGGCCTCGTCCGGGCCCAGCACGGTCAGCTCGGCGTCCGTGCCGACCAGCGCCCGGACCAGGGCGGCGTCGGCGCGTACCTGCCGCCGCTCGGTGGCCGCCGCGCCGGCGAGCCGGCGCGGGTCGGTGGCGATGTCGGTCGGCGCCGGGCCGATCCACAGCTGCCCGTCCGCGGACGGGTCGTCGACGAGCAGCATCGTGTCGACCTGGTTGCGTTGCAGGGCGTCGACCACCGCGTCGAGCCCGGCGCCGACGTCCTCCTGCATGCCGAAGCGGTCCAGCACCTCGGTGATCCGCTGCTCGGCGACCTCGGCGATGGTCTGCACGGTCAGGTCGTCCATGGCCGCCGGATCGGCGCCCCCGGTACGCGAGCCGGCGTCGGTGCGGACCACCACGTCCCGCCACCGCTCCGGCAGCTGGGCGGCGACCATGCCGGTGGCCCGGATGTCGCCGGCCAGCACCACCACGTCGGCGCCGACCCGCTCGGCCAGGTCGGCGGTGGCCGCCGCCACGTCGCCGGCGTTGTGGTGCCACGCCTCCATCGCCGCCCGCTGGTAGCGGGACTGGGACCAGCCGCCGGGGTTGACCTGGCGCAGCTGGTGGCTCTCCCGCCCCTTGACGTGGGCGCGGCGCGGGATACCACCGGCGCTGACCGCCACCGCGTCCGCGCCGGTGCGGTCGGCCAGCACCCGCACCCAGGAAACCTGTTCGCCGCGCTGGGCGAGCAGGGGCATGGTGTGCGGCAGCGGGGAGACCGCGGCCAGGTCGCGCAGCGGCGGGGCGGAGAGGTACTCGGAGATCACCAGCCGGCCGTGGCTGGCGAAGGCCGCCAGGCCGTAGTCGCCGGGCAGCGGGTCGTGGCCGCGTACCACCCGGTCCAGCGCGGCGATGGTGGGCTCGTCGGCGCCTTGGGCGGCGAGTTGCTCGCTCAAGGCCCGCCAGCGCAGGTCCAGCGCCGGGCGCGCGTCCTGGGTGTCCCGGGAGGCGTCCAGGTAGACCGAGCACCACGGCCCAGGACGGTCGTAGAGCGGGCGCAGGAAGGACAGCTGCATGCTCGACCCCTTTCCGGCTCGGCCCCCCGCATACCCGCGCCGCTCGGCTTGTCACCTGGTGGTCCGCGCCGTGTGACCACGATTCATTCACGTCGTTCAACCCGGGGAGCCGATACCATCAGTGAACGGAACGGGACTCTCGGTGGTGATCGATGGACACTGACCTGCACTACCCACGCGTGGTCCGCCCCACGGAACGGATCATCACCGCCCGGGTGGTACGCCTGCTCGACGGCTACCCCCGCGAGGTACGGGTGGGACAGCCGGTGCTGGTGGCGGTGCTGACCGCCGCCGGGCTGGCGGGACTGCTGTTCCGGCTGGTGCGGGCGCTGCTGTCCAGCGGCGGCGGCGCGGCCCGGCGCAGCTTCAAGGACCTGAAGAAGGGGCCGGAGTTCCTGGTCACGCCGGTCCGCCTGCGCGACGGCGCGGGCCGGCTCTGCGAGGTGGAGCTGCACGGCCACCTGCCGCAGAGCGCCCTGCACCCGGCGGACCACGTGCAGCTCACCCTGCGCCCGCAGCGGGACGCCGACCTGCCGCCCCGGATCGAGCGGATCGTCAATCTGACCACCGGACAGCTGCTCACCCCGCGGGTGCCCACTCTCTGGTCGCACCTGGGGCCGCCGCTGCTGCTCCAGGCCGCCTGCGGCGCGCTGCTGGTCGCGGCGTTGGCCGGCTGGTCGGTGCTGACCGGCTGAGCCGCCGCGTTTCGCGACCGGGGAGGCCGGGCACCGGGGACGGCATGTTCGCCGGATTCGCCCTGGAGGAGATCGACGTCGGCCCGGCGCGGCTGCGAGTACGCCACGGTGGCGCCGGCGCGCCGGTGGTGCTGCTGCACGGGCACCCCCGTACCCATGCCACCTGGCACCGGGTGGCGCCGCTGCTCGCCGAGGCGTACACGGTGATCTGCCCCGACCTGCGCGGGTACGGCGGCTCGTCGAAGCCGCCGGGCGGCCCGGACCACTCCGGCTACGCCAAGCGGGCGATGGCCGCCGACGTGGTGCGGCTGCTGGACGCGCTGGGGCACCGCCGGGCCGCCGTGATGGGCCACGACCGCGGCTGCTACGTGGCGATGCGCACCGCGCTGGACCACCCCGGCCGGGTGACCCGGCTCGGGGTGCTGGACGGGGTGCCGATCGGCGAGGCGCTGGCCCGCGCGAACGCCCGGTTCGCCGCCCGCTGGTGGCACTGGTTCTTCCTCGGCCAGCTCGACAAGCCCGCCGAGCGGGTGATCAACGCCGACCCGGACGCCTGGTACGGGGGCTCGCCCGCGCAGATGGGCGACGAGGCGTACGCCGACTACCGCCGGGCCATCCACGACCCGGCGACGGTGCACGCCATGTGCGAGGACTACCGGGCCGGGCTCGGCCCGGACCGGGCGGCCGACGACGCCGACCTGGCCGCCGGGCGGCGGATCGGCTGCCCCACCCTGTTCTGCTGGTCGGAGCGGGACGACATGGTGGACCTGTACGGGGATCCGGCCGCGATCTGGCGGCGCTGGGCGCCGGACCTGCGGACCGCCTCGATCGACTCGGGGCACCACCTGGCCGAGGAGGCGCCGGAGCAGCTGGCGGGTGTGCTGGGCGACTTCCTCGCCGGCTGAGACCCGCCCGCCGCGCGCCCGGCGGCCGGTCCGGCGTCAGCCGACCGGGGTGGGCGTCCGCCGTTCGGCCGGGGTGAGGCGCAGCAGGCCCCGGCGCCGGGCCCAGCGCTCGAAGAGCAGGGTGGCGAACGGCGGCACGGAGCAGACCAGGGCGACCGCGGTCACCGGCAGGCTCCAGCGGCGCAGCCGGGCCACCGCCAACACCAGGACGCCGTACGCCACGAAGAGCCCGCCGTGGATCGGGCCGAAGATCTGCACCCCGGTCTCGTCGGCCGGCGGCCCGTACTTGACGGCCATTCCCACCAGCAGGGCGAGCCAGGAGCACGCCTCAGCAATCGCGGCCACGACGAACAGCCGGGTGATCTTCTCGCGCATGGTGTCCCTTCTCCGCTTCGGCCGCCCATGCTAACCAGCCCCGCCGGGCAGCCGCGGTGCGCGCGGCGGTGGCGAGGCGGAATCACGGTCACCACGTCGGGTAGGTGCGGCGCGACGGCGGGTGGGTAAAGAGGTATTCGGGTCTATCCCCCACCCGCCGAGGCATGCGAGGTTAGGGGGACCAACGGTGACAGGGTGGTGACCATGGGCGAGGACGTCGGCGTACGTACCTTCAGTCGGGAGGATCGGGCCCGGTATCGCGACAAGGTCCGCCGCTGCCTCGACGTCTTCGCCGAGATGCTGCGCGAGTCCCGGTTCGACGTGCAACGACCGATGACCGGCCTGGAGATCGAGCTGAACCTGGTCGACGACGACTCGATGCCGGCGATGCGCAACGCCGACGTGCTGGCCGCGATCGCCGACCCGGCCTTCCAGACCGAGCTGGGCCAGTTCAACGTCGAGATCAACGTGGCGCCCCGCCGGCTGGCTGGCAAGGGCACCGCCGAGTTCGAGGAGCACGTCCGGGCCAGCCTCAACGCCGCCGAGGAGAAGGCCCGCACGGTCGGCGCGCACATGGTGATGATCGGCATCCTGCCCACCCTCCGGCCGGAGCACCTGACCGCCGAGACGCTGTCGGCGAACCCGCGTTACGCCCTGCTCAACGAGCAGATCTTCGCCGCCCGCGGCGAGGACCTGCGGATCTCGATCAGCGGGGTGGAGCGGCTCGGCACCACCGCGGACACCATCACCCCGGAGGCGGCCTGCACCAGCACCCAGTTCCACCTCCAGGTCAGCCCGGCCCAGTTCGCCGACTACTGGAACGCCGCCCAGGCCATCGCCGGCATCCAGGTGGCTTTGGGGGCGAATTCACCACTGTTCTTCGGCCGGGAGTTGTGGCGGGAGACCCGGGTGCCGCTGTTCCAGCAGGCCACCGACACCAGGTCCGAGGAGATCAAGGCCCAGGGGGTACGCCCGCGGGTGTGGTTCGGGGAGCGCTGGATCACCACCGTGTTCGACCTGTTCGAGGAGAACGTCCGCTACTTTCCCGCCCTGCTGCCGGTCTGCGAGCCGGAGGACCCGGCCACCGCCCTCGCCGACGGCGGGGTGCCGAGACTGGCCGAGCTGCGGCTGCACAACGGCACCGTCTACCGGTGGAACCGGCCCGTCTACGACGTGCTGAAGGGCCGGCCGCACCTGCGGGTGGAGAATCGGGTGCTGCCCGCCGGGCCGACCGTGCTGGACACCGTCGCCAACGGCGCATTCTACTTCGGACTGGTCCGGGCGCTGGCCGAGTCGGACCGGCCACTGTGGTCCCAGATGTCGTTCAGCGCGGCCGAGGAGAACTTCACCAGCTGCGCCCGGCACGGCATCGACGCACAGGTCTACTGGCCGGGGCTGGGCTACCTGCCGGCGACGGAGCTGGTGCTGCGCCGGCTGCTGCCGCTGGCGTACCACGGGCTGGACCGGTGGGGCCTGGACCCGGGCGAGCGGGACCGGCTGCTCGGCATCATCGAGCAGCGCTGCCTGACCGGGCGCAACGGCGCGACCTGGCAGGTGGCGACGCTGCACCGGTTGGAGTCGGCCGACCACCTGGACCGGCCGGAGGCCCTGCGCCAGGTGGTCCGCCACTACGTGGAGCTGATGCACAGCAACCGGCCCGTCCACGAGTGGCCGATCCCCTGACCGCTCAGCGCCCGTTTTCGGTCCAGGGCGACGGGTCGTCGCGCAGCCGGCTGTAGAGCCACCCGTCGCGCCAGGCGCCGGCCCGGAACTCGCAGGCGCGCACCACGCCCTCCAACTGGAAGCCGGCCTTCTCCAGTGATCGTTGCTCGGCGACGTTCTCCGGATGGGTGCCGGCCTGGATCCGCCGCGCCGGAGTGTGGCTGAACAGGTAGTCGCAGAGCAGGGCCTGCGCCCGCCAGCCGATGCCCCGGCCGCGCCACTCGGGCAGCAGCGCGATGCCGATCTCCCAGTAGGCCGTCCGCCCGTCGTAGCTGCCGTGCAGGTAGCTGACGTACCCGGCGGCGGCGTCCTCCGGTTCGACCTGGACGATCAGGCGGCCGGACCGCTCGCCGAGGTAGCCGTCCTCGGCGTACCGGCGGGCCGGGGCGCCGGCGTCGCGGAAGCCGGCCCAGTCCGGGCCGACCAGGCCGGGCTCGGTGAGGAAGCGGCGGAACATGGCGAGATCCGGCTCGGCCACCGGGCGCAGCCGGACGGTGCGGCCGGCGGCCTCGTGCGTGTTGCCGGCCGCCGGGACCGGCGGATCGGTGTGCGGCATGCCCGGAACACTAGAGCGTGTTCTCAGAAGTGGGGTGCCGGAATGTGCTGCCCGGGTGCCCCGCACCGGCGCCGGGGTTGTCCTTCCGCAGGCCACGACCTTGATGACGTGGACGAAACTGCGAATCGACCACCCCCGGACGGGCGCGGCGGCCCGGGAGGCCGCCGCGCCCCGGGTCGCCGGTCAGCCGGTGCTGCAGGAGACCGACGGCCAGGTCCAGTTGCCGTTGTGCTGGATCGTCACGCCTCAGTTGTTGCCGTTGCCGTTCGGTCTGGCGGTCAGCACCTGGGCGCTCGGGTAGCTGGCGGTGACGTTCCAGGTCGAGAGCACCTTCGCCGGGGACGGGACGTTCATCGTCACGGTCCAGTTGTTCGAGCCGGAGACCGCGACGTTGAGGTTGTAGCGGTCGCTCCACTGCTGGCCGGCGGAGAGCGTCGCGGTGCAGCCACCGCCACCGCCACCGCCGCCATCGCCGCCGCCACCACCGGAGCCGCCGATCGTGATGTTCGAACTGCCGCTGCTCTGGTAGCCCTCGGTCGCCATGATCATGTAATTGTGGCTGCCCAGGTTCATCCCGTTGCGCGCCCACGCGTCGAAGTGGTTGCCGCTGGTGATGGTGCCGCCGGTCCGCTTCGCCTGGCGGACGCTCCAGAACTGCTTGAAGGTCGCGGTGCCGATGATCGACGGGGCGTTGTACCGGGTGGTCTCGTAGATGTCGTACGTGCCGCCGTCGCTGGTGACGGTGCCCTTGTAGGTGCCGGTGGGCCGGTAGGTGCCCCAGTTGTCGACGATGTAGTACTCCACCAGCGGGTTCGTCGTCCACCCGTAGAGGGTCAGGTACGCGTTGCCGGACGGGTTGAAGCTGCCCGAGTACGTGACGCTGCGGCGACCTCCGGTGCTCCACCCCTTACCGGCGACGAAGTTCCCGGTGTTGCGCCAGGACGTGCTGTAGTTGCCGCCGGATCCGAGTTCCATGGAGACCGTGCCGGGGCTGTCGGTCCAGAACGAGTAGTAGTAGCCGTCGTGGTTGCCGGTCTGGTTCGAGGTGACGGCCGCGCTGGCCGGGCTGGCCAGCGCCATCGAGGCGGCCACCAGCGCCAGGGCGCTGGCGGCGCTGACGAGCAGCCTGAGGCGGCCGCGTCTGCGGGTCTTCGGCATTGCGGGGGCGTCGTTCACGGCGTTCCTCCTCGTGCGAGCTGGCGAGGGCCAGGCAGCGTGGTACGACCCGACGGGTGCCGGCGGCCGGAGGATGGGCCGCCGCGCGTCGGGCAGCGCACAACGCGGCGCGGTGGTGGCCGGTCGTCGCGTGGTCGGCGACCGGAGGACCGGGTCAGGGGTGGCGACCCGGATCGACAGGAGTCGAGGCCTGTCAATGCGACGAGTATGGAACCGACACTTATGAGCGTCAACGACTCTCGGAAATGTTTCGGAAACACTTCTGCCCTCGCGCAGGGACGGCGTGGCGCGAGGATCACCTAGCCAGCAGCGGTGCTGACGCCGCTCGGGCCAGCTTGCGCACCGGCTCGTCCCGGTCGTTCGGGGCGCACGGCACGGCTACTGCAACCCGAGTTCCGGAAGCGTTCCGGTCCCCTGAGGACGCGCGGGGCCCCGGTCGCGACGCGGCGACCGGGGTTCGTCCCAGGTGGGGCAGCGGATCGAGTGGAAGGATGCGGGCAGGCCCGCGCAGCGCGGTTGCGCCGTCCGGTTCCGGGCCGGGATCAGGCGGGCGCGCAGCGTTTGCGCAGCTCCGCCACCCCCGGGCCGGTGAGGTCGTCGCAGTAGGCGCCGCGGCCGGCCAACGCCATGGTCAGCGCCAGGGTGGGGCCGGCGACCAGTGGCCCGTCCCCGGTGGCGAAGGGGCCGTCGGTCGCCTCGAGCCGCAGCCCGGCCCCGGTGGTGCGGCCGGCCACGGTGAAGTCGCGCCGGGCGTAGAAGTCGGCGACGGGGGTGACGGCCTCGACCGGGGGTGTGCGGGTGATCCCGAGCGGACGGCGGATGTCCTGGGCGTGCACCACGACCTCGCCGAGCCAGGCTTCGGTCGGGCCGAAGGTCGACGTCGTACTGTCGATCACCCGCCGGAACCGGGCGAGGGTCTCCGCCGGGGTGGCGCCGCGGTGGTCGGCGAGCCGCCGGTCGTTGTGCCGGTCGAAGTCGAACCGGGCGCCCAGCACGCTGGCCAGCCAGCGCAGCCGTCCGACGCTCGCCGCCGCCGTCAGGTGCGCGACGACCTCCTGCACCGTCCACCGCCCACACAGCGACGGCTGCGCCCACTGCGCCGGGTCGAGGGTGGCCAGGTCGTCGGCGAGCGCGGCGCGCTCGGCGTGCGCGGCGGCCCACAGGGCCGCACGCGGCGGGGCGTCGGGCATTCGAACCTCCGGGGGCACGGGTCACCGGGCGACGATGGCGACGATCTCGGATCGTAGCGCGGTCCACGCCGTCTCCGGTGGTTCCGCCGGCCGTCCGGCCGGTCAGCGCAACGCCGCCAGGGTCACCTCCGCCGCGCGGGCGACCAGGGCGTCGTCGGGCTCGGCGTCCCGTCCGGCGTGCGTGGAGAGGACGGCCAGCACGATCGGCGCGGCGTTCGGCGGCCACACCACGGCGATGTCGTTGCGGGTGCCGTACCCTCCGGTGCCGCTCTTGTCCGCCACCTGCCAGCCGGCCGGCACACCGGCCCGGATCAGGCCCGCCCCGGTCGTGCTGCCCTTCAGCCAGCCGAGCAGCACCGCCTGGTCCGCCGGCGCCAGCGCGTCGCCGATCACGTACGCCTTCAGTGAGCCGGCCAGGGCACGGGGCGTGCTGGTGTCGCGGACGTCGCCCGGCGCGGCCTCGTTGAGTTCCGGCTCGGTGCGGGCCGGGTCGGTGACCCGGTCGCCGATGCCCCGCAACGCCCGCTGGAAGCCGGCCGGGCCGCCGAGCTCGGCGAACAGCAGGTTCCCGGCGGTGTTGTCGCTGTGCCGCACCGCCGCCTCGGCGACTGCCCGCAGCGTCATCCCCGACGCCAGGTGGCGCTCGGTGACCGGCGAGTGCGGCACCAGGTCCGCGCGCCGGTAGCGCACCACCCGGTCCAACTCGGCGTCGGACGCCGCGGCCAGCACCGCGCCAGCGGCCAGCGCCTTGCAGGTCGACGCGTACGCGAACCGCTCGTCGGCCCGGTGGGCGAGCGTGCGTCCGGTGCCCGTGTCGACCGCGTAGACGCCCAGCCGCGCGTCGAACCGCCGTTCCAGTGCGGTGAGTTCCGCGGGCGGCGCAACCGGCGTGGCGGTCGGCCCGGCGGGGGCGGTGGTGCCGGGCACGGCGGTAGGCCCGGGCGCGGCCGAGGGCGGGGTGGGCGTACACCCCGCCGCCACCCCCACCGCGAGCACCACCGCCACGACACCTTTCCCACTCACGACCCGTCCTCCCTCCGCCGGCACACCGGCACCCTCCCCGCCCCCACCTCCCATGTTCTTGGAGTTGTGGTGCGTCGAAAGCCGCGAGACTACCGGTGCCGCGCCGCCACCGTCGGCAGTGTGCTGGTCACGCACGGAAAGACGACGTCGAGAGGCCTTGCGGATGCAGCCGGGGCAGAGGCGGGCGCGACAGGTGGAGCGGGTCACCGCCAACGGGGTGGAGTTCTTCGCCGAACGCCGAAGGTGGAGGCCGTCGAGGTGGTGGTGCGCGTCGGCGGCGATGTCCTCGTGGCGCAGCCACCGGCGGGCACGATCTGCATGAACGGCTGGGCAGGTTGGCGCAGCAGGCTGGCGACGTCGGGTCGGCCGAGGCTCTGCTCACCAGGGCGGCCGGCATTCGCCGCACCCTGCACCGGCAAGAGCCGGACCGGGCCGATCTCGCCGAGGAACTGGGCGTCACGCTCACCCAACGACTCCCGGGCCGCGGTGGTCGCCGAGGCAGTCGGGTTGCTCGAACCCTTCGAGGCAGCCGGCACCCTGACGCCGAAGGGTGCTGCGGTGCTGCGGTGGTCACGCCGGTAGCACCGAGGCCGCTGCGCCTCAGAGCGACACGATCGCCGCCGACTCCGGCGGCAGCTCGATCCCGTCCCGCATCACCGTGACCCCCTCGGAGGTGGCGAGCAGCACCCGGCGCACCACCCCGGGCAGGTTGACCCGCTGCGGCCGGTCGGCCAGGTTGGCCACCACCAGCGTCTCGCCGCGCCGCATCACCAGGAACTGGTCGCCGTGCCGCACCTCGACCCGGTCCAGCCGGGGGTCCGACAGGTCGGCCCGCGACTTGCGCAGCGCGATCAGCCGCCGGTGGAAGTCGTACATCTCCCGGTGTTGGGGTTTGTCGAGCTCCGCCCAGTCCAGCCGGGACCGCAGGAACGTGCGCCGGTCCTGCGGGTCCGGCACGTCGGCGGTGGCCCAACCGTGCGCGGCGAACTCGCGGCGGCGCCCGGTGGCCACCGCGGCGGCCAGCTCCGGCTCGGGATGGCTGGTGAAGAACTGCCACGGCGTCGAGGCCGCCCACTCCTCCCCCATGAACAGCATCGGCGTGAACGGCGCCGTCATCAGCAGCGTCGCGCCCACCCGCAGCATCGCCGGCGACAGCGTGGCCGAGATCCGGTCGCCGGTGGCCCGGTTGCCGATCTGGTCGTGATTCTGCAGGTACGCCACGAACCGGTGCCCCGGGATGCGCTGCCGGTCGACCGGCCGCCCGTGCGTGCGGTTGCGGAAGCTGGACCAGGTGCCGGCGTGGAAGAACGCGGCGGTCAGCACGTCGGTCAGGCACTCCAGGGAGCCGAAGTCGCCGTAGTAGCCCTGCCGTTCGCCGGTGAGCAGGGTGTGCAGGGCGTGGTGGGCGTCGTCGTTCCACTGGGCGTGCAGGCCGTACCCGCCGGCCTCCCGCGGGGTGATCAGCTTCGGGTCGTTGAGGTCGCTCTCGGCGATCAGCGACAACGGCCGGCCCAGGTGGGTGGCGAGCGCCTCCACCTGCACCGCCATCTCCTCCAGCAGGTGCACCGCGCCCGCGTCCGGCATCGCGTGCACGGCGTCCAGTCGCAGCCCGTCGACGTGGTAGTCGCGCAGCCACATCAGGACGCTGTCGATGATGTAGCGGCGTACCTCGCCGGAGTGCGGACCGTCCAGGTTGACCGTGCGCCCCCACGGGTTGCTCTGCTCGCTCAGGTACGGCGCGAAGCTCGGCGCGTAGGCCCCGGAGGGCCCGAAATGGTTGTAGACGACGTCGAGGATCACCCCCAGCCCCTTGGCGTGGGCGGCGTCGACGAGGCGTTTCAGGCCGTCCGGCCCGCCGTACGGCTGGTGTGGGGCGTACCAGCAGACACCGTCGTAGCCCCAGTTGTGCTCGCCGTTGAAGGCGTTCACCGGCAGCAGCTCGATCAGGTCGACGCCGAGGTCGACCAGGTGGTCAAGGTGGTCGATCACCGCGTCGAAGGTGCCCTGCGGGGTGAACGTGCCGACGTGCAGCTCGTAGAGGACGCTGCCGGGCAGCTGCCGGCCGGTCCAGGCGCCGTCGGTCCAGGCGAAGGCGGCGTGGTCGTAGACCCGGCTCGGCCCGTGCACCCCGGCCGGCTGCCAGCGCGAGCGCGGGTCGGGCAACGGCCGGTCGTCGTCGTCGAGCAGGAAGGCGTAGTCGGTGCCCGGCCCGGCGTCGGGCACGTCGACCCGCCACCAGCCCCCGGGGCTGGCGGTCAGCTCCCGGTCGGCGGCGCCGGGCCGTCGCAGCCGCACCCGGGCGGCCTCGGGCACCCACACGGTGAACTCGGTCATGGGGCGGCCTCCACTGAGTCGGCGGAGTCGGCGGGGGCGAGGAGGGCGACGGGGTAGGTGCTCAACAGATCGTCCAGGAGCAGCTCAGACCCACTGTAGACCCGACCGGTGAACATGTCCCTAACACTGTTGCCGGAAATCGACAGGGTGGTGTCCCGCCAGCCGCCGGCGCGGGCCAGCCCGAGCGGCAACCGGGTCGCCACGGCCACCGCGCCGCCCCGGTCGAAGGCCACCGCGTGCGCGCCGGCCGGCCCGTGCGCCGGCACCGGCCGGTAGCTGGTGAACAGCCCCGGGTGGTCGCGGCGCAACCGCAGCGTCCGGGAGACGACCAGCAGCTTCGCCGCGCCGTCCGCGGCCACCGCCGGCCGCCAGCCGGCGTCGAGCCGGTCCAGCAGCTCCCGGCGTACGGCGAAGTTGACCGGGCGGCGGTTGTCCGGGTCGACCAGGGAGTTCTCCCACAGCTCGGTGCCCTGGTAGGTGTCCGGCACCCCGGGCATGGCCAGCTGCGCCAGCTTCTGCCCGAGCGAGTTGGACCAGCCGGGCGGGGTGAGTTCGGCGGCGAACGCGGTGATCTCGGCGTGCAGCTCGCGGTCGTCGTACATCCGGTCTACCAGCGCGTGCAGCTCGTCTTCGAAGGCCGGGTCGGGGTCGGCCCAACTGGTCGACGCCGACGCCTCTCGGGCGGCCTTCTCCGCGTACGCGTGCAGCCGCTCGCGGTCCAGCGGCCAGGCGCCGACGGCGGTCTGCCAGAGCAGGTGGGCGAGGTCCGGGTCGGGCAGCGGGGCGCGGGAGGCCCACCGGGCGACCTGCTCGGCCCAGCGGCCCGGCAGCTCGGAGAGCACGGCGAGCCGGGCCCGGACGTCCTCGCCGCGTTTGGTGTCGTGGGTGGAGAGGGTGGTCATGCCGGCCGGCCAGCGGAGCTGCCGGGCGGTGGCGAAGCGGTGGAACTCCGCGGGCGGCACGCCGAAGTGCGCCGGCGAGCCGCCGACCTCGTTGAGCGCG
Source organism: Micromonospora sp. NPDC050686 (assembly GCF_040654475.1). Taxonomy (NCBI): domain Bacteria; kingdom Bacillati; phylum Actinomycetota; class Actinomycetes; order Micromonosporales; family Micromonosporaceae; genus Micromonospora; species Micromonospora sp. NPDC050686. The sequence goes on along the minus strand of NZ_JBFAID010000039.1, from coordinate 11,131 downwards.
ACGAAACGGCTCCACCGGTAGTACGCGGTGTCCTCCACGCCCTTGGCCATCACCGCGCCGGTGAGCTGCGGGAAGCGGCGGGCCAGCTCGTGCCCGGGATCGCGGAGCAGGGCGGTGACCGCGTCCAGGGTGGCGGTGAGGTCGGGGCGGCGCCGGCCGGCCTCGGCGCGGGCGGCGGCCAGGTGCCGGGCGCCCTCGGGCGGGTAGCCCCGGTAGACGGGAAAGCAGGCGGCCAGCTCGGCCAGGGCGGACTTCGTGTCGGCGGCGTCCAGCTCGGGGGCGAGCGCGGCGAGCCGGGTCAGCTCGGCGGCGAGCAGCCGGGTGGCGGCGGCCAGCTTGGTGTCGTGGGTGAGGTCCTGCCAGGAGGCGTGCCGGCCGGTCAGCCGGGCCTCCAGGGCGGTGAGGTCGCCCTCGGCGGCGCCGTCGACGAAGAGGCCGCAGACCGCGGCGAGGGCGTCGTAGCCGGTGGTGCCGTCGACCGGCCAGTCCGGCAGCTCCTCGCCGTACTCCAGGATCTTCTCCACCACCAGCCAGGCGTCCGGCGCGGCGGCGCGCAACCGGGCCAGGTAGCCGGCGGGGTCGCGCAGCCCGTCCGGGTGGTCGACCCGGATGCCGTCGACGTCGCCGGCCGCGACCCAGCGCAGCAGCTCCGCGTGGGTGGCGTCGAAGACCGCCGGGTCCTCCACCCGCAGCCCGGCCAGGTCGGAGACGGCGAAGAACCGGCGGTACGTCAGCTCGGCGTCGCCGCGCCGCCAGTTCACCAGCTGGTAGTGCTGCCGGTCGTGCACCTCGCGGGGCGTCCCGTCGCCGGTGCCGTCGGCGATCGGGAAACGGTGCTCGTGGTAGCGCAGCTCCCCGTCGACCAGCTTCAGGTCGTCCAGCGCGTCGGGGGCGTCGGCGAGCACCGGCAGCAGCAGGCGGCCACGGTCCCAGTCGATGTCGAACCAGTCCGCGTACGCCGAGGCCCGCCCGGCGCGCAGCACGTCCCACCATGCCGGGTTGGCGGCCGGCCGGGCCACCCCGGCGTGGTTGGGCACGATGTCCACGACCAGGCCGAGCCCGGCCGCGCGCAGCGCCCGGACCAGGCGCTGCCGGCCGGCCTCGCCGCCCAGCTCCGGGTTGACCGCGCGGTGGTCGACCACGTCGTAGCCGTGCGGCGAGCCGGGGGTGGCGGTGAGCAGGGGCGCGCTGTAGAGGTGGGTGACGCCCAGGTCGTGCAGGTAGCCGGCGAGCCCGGCGGTGGCGTCGAGGTCGAAGCCGGGGCGGATCTGGACGCGGTAGGTCGACCCGACCCGCGTCCTCGTCGCCGTCGGCACGTCGGGTCGGGTGTCGGGCATGGTCAGACCGTCCTCTCCAGCACCAGCAGCGAGCGGTCCGGCACGCAGACGGTGCCGGCCGCCTCGACCAGCGTCGTCTTCTCCGGATCCGGTTCCGCGGTGCTGATCACCAGCTCCCAGTGCTGCCCGAACTCCTCGCCGGGCAGGGTGAAGTCCAGCGACGCGTCGTGCGCGTTGAACAGCAGCAGGTACGAGTCGTCCCGGTGCCGCTGGCCGTACTGGCCGCGTTCCGGGATGCCGTCGCCGTTGACGAACAGGGCCACCGAGCGGCCGAAGTCGTTGCCCCAGTCCTCGTGGGTCATCTCCCGGCCGTCGGGGGTGTACCAGGCCAGGTCGGGCAGGCCGGAGCCCGCGGCCCGCCCGCCGACGGGCAGGCCGGTGAAGAAGCGGCGGCGGCGGAAGACCTGGTGGCGGGCCCGGAACTCGGTGAGCCGGCGGACGAAGGCGAGCAGGTCCTCGTCGGCCCGCGCCCAGTCGACCCAGGCCAGCTCGCCGTCCTGGCAGTAGGCGTTGTTGTTGCCGAGCTGGGTGCGGCCCAGCTCGTCGCCGTGGCCGAGCATCGGCACGCCCTGGGAGAGGAGCAGGGTGGCCAGGAAGTTGCGCCGCTGGCGGGCCCGCAGGGCGAGCACCTCCGGGTCGTCGGTCTTCCCCTCGACCCCGCAGTTCCAGGACCGGTTGTGGCTCTCGCCGTCCCGGTTCTCCTCGCCGTTGGCCTCGTTGTGCTTGTCGTTGTACGACACCAGGTCGTGCAGGGTGAACCCGTCGTGGCAGGTGACGAAGTTGATGCTGTGGAAGGGGCGACGGCCGTCGTCCTGGTAGAGGTCGGCGGAGCCGGAGATGCGGGAGGCGAACTCGGCCAGCGTGGCCGGCTCGCCGCGCCAGAAGTCCCGTACGGTGTCCCGGTACTTGCCGTTCCACTCGGTCCACAGCGGCGGGAAGTTGCCCACCTGGTAGCCGCCCGGCCCGACGTCCCACGGCTCGGCGATCAGCTTGACCTGGCTGACCACCGGGTCCTGCTGCACCACCTCGAAGAAGGTGGAGAGGCGGTCCACCTCGTAGAACTCGCGGGCCAGGGTGGCCGCGAGGTCGAAGCGGAAGCCGTCGACGTGCATCTCGGTGACCCAGTACCGCAGCGAGTCCATGATCAGTTGGAGCGAGTGCGGGCTGCGCACGTTGAGGCTGTTGCCGGTGCCGGTGTAGTCGACGAAGTAGCGCCGGTCGTCGTCGGAGAGCCGGTAGTAGCTGGGGTTGTCGACGCCCTTGAAACTCAGCGTCGGCCCCAGATGGTTGCCCTCGGCGGTGTGGTTGTAGACCACGTCGAGGATGACCTCGATGCCGGCCGCGTGCAGCGCCTTGACCATGCCGCGGAACTCCTGCACCTGCTGACCGAGGCGGCCCAGCGCGGAGTAGCCGTGGTACGGGGCGAAGAAGCCGATGGTGTTGTAGCCCCAGTAGTTGCGCAGGCCCAGGTCGGCGAGGCGGTGGTCGTGCACGAACTCGTGCACCGGCATCAGCTCGATCGCGGTCACCCCGAGCCGCTTGAAATAGTCGATCATGGCCGGGGAGGCGATCGCCGCGTACGTGCCGCGCAGCTCCGCCGGGATGTCGGGGTGGCGCATGGTCAGGCCGCGCACGTGCGCCTCGTAGATCACCGAGTGGTGGTACGGCGTGCGGGGCGGCCGGTCGTTGCCCCAGTCGAAGTACGGGTTCACCACCACCGACTTCGGCATGAACGGCGCCGAGTCGATCTCGCTCATCCGGTCCGGGTCACCGCCCACCTCGTAGTCGTAGCCGGCCGGGTCCCAGCTGACCTCCCCGTCGACCGCCTTGGCGTACGGGTCGAGCAGCAGCTTGTGCGGGTTGCAGCGCAGCCCGTCGGCGGGACGCCACGGGCCGTGGACGCGGAAGCCGTAGCGCTGGCCGGGCTCGATCCCGGGGATGTACGCGTGCCAGACGTACGCGTCGACCTCGCGCAGCTCGACCCGGCGCTCGGCGCCGGTGTCCCACTCGTCGAAGAGGCAGAGCTCGACCCTCTCCGCGACCTCCGAGAAGATCGCGAAGTTGGTGCCCATCCCGTCGTAGGTGGCGCCCAGGGGATAACGCTCGCCCGGCCAGACCTGCATGTCGCTCCCTCAACGATGATCGTGAGCGCACGGTCGGGCGGACCGCCGATGCGCACGCCGCTAATGCCCCGGCGCCGGAGCGAGCAATCCACCCGTTCGGACCGTAACCGAAATCCACCCTCCCGAGGAGCGCCGGACGTTCGGGTGTCATCCGTCACGATGTCCCATTTCGAGATGCGCGACGGCACGCGATGCCCTTTGCTGTGTGTGGGCGCGCGCCGCCGCGCGTCCTCCTCGGCCCTCGGCCACCACCCACCTGAGTTCCTCTCGCCGCCATCGTTGCCGGCGCGTCCCACCATGCATGGACGGAGATCGACGTGATCAACCCGCGGTCCGGCGCCCAGCCCGCCGCCCCGGATCGGACCTGCCGGCCCTCCCCCACCTCGCCCCCCCGACCGGCGTCCCCGCTCGGCGGCGCCCGCCCGCTGCGGGTGCTGATGCTCTCCTGGGAGTACCCGCCGGTGCTCGTCGGCGGCCTCGGCCGCCACGTGCACGCCCTGTCGGTGGCGTTGGCCGCCGCCGGCCACGAGGTCACCGTCGTCACCCGGCACGCCGAGGGCGCCCCGCTGGAGGAGTACGTCGACGGCGTCCGGGTGGTCCGCGCCGCCGAGGACCCGGTGGCCTTCCCGCTGGCCACCGAGAGCCTGCTGGCCTGGACGATGGCCTTCAACCACACGCTGACCCGGGCCGCGCTGCGGGCCGCCGCCACCGGCGGTTACGACGTGATCCACGCGCACGACTGGCTGGTCGCGCACACCGCGATGACCCTGCGCGAGCACCTCGACCGGCCGCTGGTCAGCACCATCCACGCCACCGAGGCGGGCCGGCACCAGGGCTGGCTGCCCACCGAGATGAACCGCACCATCCACGGGGTGGAGCACTGGCTCGGCACCTCCTCCGAGCGGATGATCGTCTGCTCCGGGTACATGCGCGACGAGGTGACCGGGCTGTTCGGGGTGCCGGCCTCGCGGGTCGACGTGGTGCCCAACGGGGTGGAGCCGCATCGCTGGCGGGTGCCGGTGGCCGCGGTCGCCGCCGCCCGGGCCCGGTTCGCCGCCGACGGCCCGCTGGTCACCTTCGCCGGCCGGCTGGTGTACGAGAAGGGCGTCCAGCACCTGCTGGCCGGGCTGCCCCGGCTGCGCGACCGGCACCCGGGGCTGCGCGCGGTGATCGTCGGCGACGGCCCGTACCGGCCGGAACTCCAGGCCGAGGTGCACCGGCTCGGGCTGGGCGGCACGGTCAGCATGCCCGGCTTCCTCGGCGGCACCGACCTGCCGGCGGTGATGGCCGCCTCGGACTGCTTCGCCGTGCCCAGCATCTACGAGCCGTTCGGCATGGTGGCCCTGGAGGGCGCCGCCGCCGGCGCCCCGCTCGCGGTGTCCGCCACCGGCGGGCTCGCCGAGATCGTCGAGCCGGGCGTCACCGGGATGACCTTCCGACCCCACGACCCGGAGGGCCTCAGCGACGCGGTGCACGCGCTGCTGTCCGACACCGACCGGGCGCGTGCGCTGGCCCGCCGCGCCCGGGCCATGGTCGACGAACGGTACGGCTGGGCGGCGATCGCCAGTCGCACGGCCGCGACGTACGCCTCGGCGATCGCCCAGGCGCCGGGCTTCGTCGCCGAACGCGCCACCCACCAGATGACCCACGGCCGCACCCGCCCGGTGGTCCCGGACGGCAACCTCCTCGCCGCCGCCGGCCTGCGCTGAAAGGAGGGGCCCCGGTCAACGCATTTTGGATAGCTGGGGCCCCCGCTCAACACTCCCGCTCGTGGCGACCGGCGGCACGAGTGTGGCCGCCGACCCGGCTCGGGTCGGCGGCCACACGTCAGCCTGCGTTAAGAAGGGGCCCTTCCTCTACCGAAAGCGTTGAGCGGGGCCCTTCCTTACACCTCAGCGGTTGGTGAGGGGGGTGTAGGTGCGCTCGGGGGCGCCGGTGTAGATCTGCCGCGGGCGGCCGATCTTGGTCTCCGGGTCGTTGATCATCTCGCGCCACTGGGCGATCCAGCCGGGCAGCCGGCCCAGCGCGAACAGGACCGTGAACATCTTGGTGGGGAAGCCCATGGCCTTGTAGATCAGGCCGGTGTAGAAGTCCACGTTCGGGTAGAGCTTGCGGGAGACGAAGAAGTCGTCGGCGAGCGCGATCTCCTCCAGCTCCATGGCCAGGTCCAGCAGCGGGTCCGGCTTGGCCATCCGGCCGAGCACGTCCTGGGCGGCCTTCTTCACGATGGCGGCACGCGGGTCGTAGTTCTTGTAGACCCGGTGGCCGAAGCCCATCAGCTTGACGCCGTCCTGCTTGTCCTTGACCTTCCGGACGAAGGAGCGGACGTCGCCACCCTCGACCTGGATCTTGTGAAGCATCTCCAGCACGGCCTGGTTGGCGCCGCCGTGCAGCGGGCCGAAGAGCGCGTTCACGCCGGCCGAGACCGAGGCGAAGAGGTTGGCGTTGCTGGAACCGACCAGCCGGACGGTGGAGGTGGAGCAGTTCTGCTCGTGGTCGGCGTGCAGCAGGAAGAGCATGTCGAGCACGCGGGCCATCACCGGGTCGACCTCGTACGGCTCGGCCGGCACGCCGAAGGTCATCCGCAGGAAGTTCTCCACGTAGCCCAGCGAGTTGTCCGGGTAGAGCAAAGGCTGGCCGATCGCCTTCTTGTACGCGTACGAGGCGATGGTGGGGACCTTGGCCATCAGCCGGACCGTGGAGATCTCCACGTGCTCGGAGTCGAACGGGTCCAGGCTGTCCTGGTAGAAGGTCGAGATCGCGCTGACGGCCGAGGAGAGCACGGCCATCGGGTGCGCCTCGCGCGGGAATCCGTCGAAGAAGCGCCGCATCTCCTCGTGCAGCAGCGAGTGCCGGCGGATCCACTCGGTGAACTCGGTCAACTGCTGCTGGGTCGGCAGCTCACCGTAGATCAGCAGGTAGGAGACCTCCAGGAAAGAGGACTTCTCCGCCAGCTGCTCGATCGGGTACCCGCGGTAGCGCAGGATGCCCGCGTCGCCGTCGATGTAGGTGATCTCGGACGAACAGGATGCGGTGTTGACGAAACCGGGGTCGTACGTGGTCATCCCGGTTTCCTTCAGCAGCTTGCCGACCCCGATGCCCGCAGGGCCCTCGACCGCGCTGTGCACCGGCATCGAGAGCTGCCCACCGGGGTGATCGAGCTTGACTTCCGTCATGTGGTTCCTCGCTTCGCCGGCGAAATCCTCGTTGAATTGCCTTCGCTTTTACCGTAGTCACGGCCCGGCCGATACCGCCCACCGTGGTTCGGGGGTGAGGTATGCGTCACCCGATTCCCGACCTGGATGATCGGAAACCTGCTCGCGCACCGGAAAGCGGAAGGTTACCTCAGGACAGCGTCAGGCGACGAAGCGTGTCACCAGGACCGACCCGGAAGACGTCCAACTGGTTCTTCCCCACCCGGTAGAGCCGGTCGTCGGGGAGCAGGGCCGCGAAGCGCCGCCCACCCGCGTCCGCCGGCACCACCGGGACCACCGCGCCGATCCGGCCGTTGACCGCCACGGCCAGCAGCGTGCCGTCCGGCACCGACGCCGGCACGGTGCCCCAGACCAGGGCCGGCAGCTCGCCGTCGGACGCCCGGACGTCCCGGAACGCGGCCAGGTTCGCCACCGTGGCGCTGCCGCCGCCCCCGACCGCCCGGCCGCCGGCCTCGGTGCCCACCAGCGGATGGACGGGTACGGGCGGCAGCGGCGCCGGCACCCCGCCGGTGATGGTCACCGGCTCCCCCGGCCGGTCGTAGAAGCGCTTGTCGGCGGGGTCGCGGGGCGCCTGCCGGGCCGACCGGCCCTCGACCCGCCAGGGGATCCGCACGTGCGCGTAGTCGGCGACCGTGGGCAGCAGGTCGACGTGTTGCCAATTGCGGTCGTCCACCCGGCCGGTGCGCTGGCCCGGCTCCTTGACGAACATCGGCACCCAGGCCACCTGGTCGGCGGCGTGCTCGATCGCCCCCATCCCCCGGCCCTGCCAGTCCTGACGGAAGCTGACCCCGTGGTCGGCGGTCACCACGACCAGGGCCTTGTCGTACAGGCCGGAGGCGCGCAGGGTACGCAGCGTCTCGCCGATCAGCCGGTCGGTGTAGCCGAGCTGGGCCAGGTGCCGGGCCCGGGCCAGGTCGACCCAGCCGGCGCCGTCGTTGGGCAGGTCCTCCGGCGCGTCGTACCGCGCCCCGGACGGCAGGAACGCCCACGGCGCGTGCGGCATCAGCAGGTGCAGGAAGTGCAGCGTGGGGCGGGCGGTCGGGCGCAGCCCGGCGAGGAAGCTGGTGAACCGCGCGGGCTGGTTGTCGTCCAGGCTGTCGAAGCGGAACTTCGGGTCGTCCGGGACCGGCTCGGCCGCGTCCAGGCCCGCCTCGGCCGCGGTCTTCTCCCGGTACGACTCCTCCGGGTCGATCCGGCTGTCCACCGGCGCGGTGACCTGGCGCAGCAGCTTGCCGCTCTCCCGGACCAGCACGCCGAGCCCCTGCTCGGGCGTGCTCGGCTGCTCGCACCGGCTGGGTGGGCAGAGCCGGGTGATGCTCTCCTCGGCACGCACGTCGTACAGGCCGCCGAGGACGGTGAAGAGGTTGTCCGGGTACTGCGAGTAGTGCGGCGCCACCCCCTTCGTCGGGTACCGGCCGGTGAGCATCGCCGGCAGCGCGTACGGGGTCCAGCCGCTGACGCCGGTGGCGTTGCGGTACCAGGTGGCGCCGCCGGCCAGCTCGGCGAAGTGCGGGTAGCGGCCGGCGTCGACCTTTCCGTCCGGGCCGAGCAGCGACTGCAGCGGGAACTCGTCCAGCACGATCATCACGATCGGCGGGTGCGCCCCGGGGCCGGCCTGGCCGGCGGCGCCGCCCTCACCCCGTGGCAGCACCACCGCCGAGGCGGGCGAGGCGAACAGGAACAACAGCACGAACACCGGCGGGCCGACCGCGGCGAGCCGCAGCACCCGGGCGGGCGCGCGCCAGCGCCGGTGCGCGGCCGCCCCGGCGGCGCCGGCCAGCGCCGCGACCAGCAGCAGCGGTACGCCCCGCAGCGGCGTGACGTGCCGCCCCACCTGCACGGCTAGGGCGGCGATCAGCAGCCCCACCAGGCCGGTGTGCACCGCCGCCCGGACCGCCCGGCCGGCCAGCCGGCTGACCGCCCCGAGCAGTGCCACCGGCAGCGTCGGCAGCACCGCGATCAGCGCCACCAGCAGCAGCACGTCCCGCTGCCGGGCCCGGTGGAACAGGAAGAAGTCGGGGCTGCGGCCGAGCACGTCCAGCATCGGCTGGGTGACCACCAGGCCGACCAGGGCGGCCACCTCCAGCGCCCGGCGCAGCTCCAACCGCCACCCGGCCGGGGCGGGTCGTCCGGGGGACGCGGGGGCGGCCGGCGGCGGGGCGGTGCGGGCCAGCGTCGGCTCAGCCACCCACCATCACCTGGTAGAGGGTGCGGGTGCCCGACGGCAGCTCGAGGCGCTGGACCACCCGGCAGCGGGCGGCGAGCAGCCGCTCGAACTCCTCCGGGCGGTAGTCCGGGAAGAGACCGTCGGGCTTGTTGGCCAGCAACCGGCGCGCCATCGGGTCCTCCGGGTGGACGAACTCGACGACCAGCCGCCCGCCGGGCGCACACCAGCCGGTGAGGCAGTCGACGACCTCCGGCAGCGGCACGTTGCGCCCGATGGCGAGGTGGTGGACCAGGGCCAGGGCGAGCACCACGTCCGCGCGGGCCGCCCGGGCGGCGAAGCCGGCCCGTTCGACACTGCGCCAGCCCCCGCCGGGCGACGGGTCGGCGAGGTCCATCACCAGCGGCAGAATCCGCTGCTCCCGCTCGGCGCGCAGCCCGCGGTACAGCTCGTCGACCACGGCCGGATCCTGCTCGACCGCGACCACGTAGCGGGCGTGCCGGGCGGCGAGGCGGGCGTACCGGCCGTCGTTGGCGCCCAGGTCGAGCACCAGGTCCGGCTCGGCGGCGGCGGTGACCGCGTCGGCCACGAACCGCTCCTTGGCCACCCGGTCCTGGCCGGTGTACCCGCAGGTGCGCTGGTAGTCCGACCAGTGGCTGGCGGCGGGGCGGTGGTCCAGCCGGCCGACCAGCTTCGTCAGCCCGCGCACGGTGGCCAGGGCGAGTTCCCGGGAGTAGCCGGCGGCGCGCAGCTGCGCCCGGACGTCGGAGGTGCTCGCGGCGGCGTTGCGCCGCTGCATCGCGCCGTGCAGGTGGACGTGGGTGGGTACGCCGGGCAGCAACCGCCGGGCGCCACCGAAGATGCGGCGCATCTGCTCGGGCTCGACGCCGTCGACGCGGGCCCGCAGGAACGGCTGGAAGTCCAGGGCGAGGTGGGCCTGCAGGAGCAGCGGGTAGAGCAGGGTCTGGCAGAACTGCCGGTAGCCGGCCCAGGGCTCGCCCTCGCGGGCCGGGGCGAACGAGCCGACGTCGATGAAGACCGGGTCGACGCCACGCCACTGGAGGTTGTAGGCCGAGCCGTCCTTGGTGGTGAAGCCGGCGGCCAGGGCCGTGCGCAGGATCTCCAGGTGCAGCAGCGCCGCGTCGCGCAGCATGGCGAACGACCACTCGTACGGGTGCGAGACGAACGGGATCCGCTCGTGCCGCAGCACCGCGGCCCACTCGCCGCTGTCTGCGGGCAACGGGTCGGCCGGGTCGACCAGTTCGGTGCCGCAGACCTTGCCCTCGGCCATCAGGGCCGGGAAGAAGTCGGTGGCGGCCAGGGCGCGCCAGTCGGCGGCGGCGCCGGCGTCCAGCGCCCGCAGCACGTCCGGCCCGGCGTGGAAGACCCGGTTCGCCGGGTCCCGGAACGAGCCCGGCTCGGCTCGCGGGCCGCCGTCGGGGATCACCATCACGCGGCTCAGCCCTGGTCGGTGGGCTGGCGGCGGAAGCGGGCGACCAGCCGGCGCCAGTAGAGCTTGGCGGCCACCGCCGCCCCGGCCACTCCGCCGACCACCGCCTGCACGATCAGGCTGCCGGACCCCGCGTCCAGGTAGGCCAGGTGCATCATGGACCGCTCCTCTCCTCGCCGTCGTGGGAGCCGGCGTGACCGATCGCGCCGCCTGGGGCTTATGACCGCAAAGCCGGACTTGTCTCTTTGATACCGTACGCGTCCCCATGGCGACGTGTCGGCCACACCGGGACACTCGGGGCGGTCCGTTTCGTTCAAGACCGCCCCCGCCCGCCCGGCGTAACGTCCGGCCCATGGCACCTCAACTCGACCTGATCGGCACGGTCGTCACCGACATGGCCCGCACGCTCGACTTCTACCGCCGGCTCGGGGTGGACGTCCCGGCCGGCGCCGAGGCCGAACCACACGTGGAGATCACCCTGCCCAACGGGCTCCGGCTGGCCTGGGACACGGCGGAGATGGTGCGCAGCTTCCATCCAGGCTGGACCACGCCCGCCGGCAGCCCGCGGGCCAACCTGGCCTTCCGCTGCGCCGACCCGGCCGAGGTGGACCGGTACTGGAAGGAGCTGACCGGGGCCGGCTACCACGGGGAACTGCCGCCGTGGGACGCCTTCTGGGGCCAGCGGTACGCCGTGCTGCACGACCCGGACGGCACCGGGGTGGACCTGTACGCCCCGCTCGCCGGGAACTAGGGCGTGTTTCAGAAGTCGTGGTGGCCGGAAGGTCACGGCGTGGCGGTGATCGATAGCTGAAGAGGTCTCCGGTAAACGGTTCAGCGACCAA
>NZ_JBFAID010000038.1:0-68278 GCF_040654475.1 Micromonospora sp. NPDC050686 | reverse complement strand
AGGACTCAAGATCCAGGAGGGACGAGTGCTCACCCACCGGCGGCTACCACCGGACGAGTCTGCCTGAGGCCGACCCGCAACACTCATTAGGAGGGCCCCGCTTGACGCATTCGGTAGAGCACGGGCCCCCGCTCAACACCCCAACCATCCTCAGGGCAGGGTGAGCGTCACCGCGACCGGCAGGTGGTCGCTGGCCGTACTGCGTGGGGCGGCCACCTCGCCCGGGGTGAGACCGGCGGTCACGAACACGTGGTCGATCTGGCTACGCGGGTCGTCGGCCGGGCTGGTCGGCACCGGCCGGGCGGCGGCCAGGGCGTCCACCAGACCAGCCCGGGTGAACTCGGCGAACGCCCGGTCACCCGGCTCGGTGTTCAGGTCACCGCCGAGCACCAGCGGCCGGCCGGCCGCGTACCGGAGGGCGAAGTCGGCCACCTCGCGGGCCTGGGCCACCGGGCCGGCCCCGGGCGGCGGTTGCAGGTGGGTGGCGACCACGGCGACGTCCCGGCCGCCGAGGTCGAGGGTGACGCCGAGCGCCTGCGCCCCGGTCGGCGCGCCGTGCGCGGCCAGCGGCCGGGTCCGGCCGGAGCGCACCGGGTAGCGGCTCAACACCGCGTCACCCCAGACCGGATCGGCGGCGGGCGCGAAGACGTACGGCAGCCTCAGCCGCCCGGCCAGCAGGGCGAGGGTGTCGTGGCCACCGTTGAGCAGCCAGCCCCGGTCCACCTCGCTGAGCAGCACCACGTCCGGCCGGGTGCCGCTGACCGTACGGGCCACCGCGTCCACGTCCAGCCGCCCGTTCAGCCCGAACCCCATCCGCACGTTGTAGGCCACCACCCGCAGGCTCGACGGCGTCGCGGCGGGGGCCGCGGGCGCGGCCACCGGCCGGTGCGCCGCGCCCGCCACGGCGGTCAGCAGCGCCAGCGCCGCCACCGTCCCCCACCGGGCCGCCCCGGACAGGACCGGGACGGACGGGGCGGGACCGGTGGCTGCGCGACGGCGCCCACCAGCACGGCCAGCCCGACCGGCGCCCAGCCGTTGGGATAACCGAGGTCGTAGGCCGCGTATTGACTTCCTCTCCCGCCATGAATGGCGGAGGTTCCCTCCGCGCTGCGCACGGAACGCGCAACGCCCGGGTGGGTTCCTGCTTCACCGCGATCCGCCGGAGATTGCCCCGGTCTTACGTCCGCTCCACAGGCGTTTTTCGTCTCCGCAAGCCCTGCGGCGACGGTGGTACGTCGGGCTCCGGCTTGGTTATCACCGGAGACCGGTTCGACCTTACCACGGTCAATGGCACGCTCGGGCCTGACGGCCCTCCCGCGCGGGCCTTCACCCCCGCCCTGAAGCTGAAGGGCGGAGCACTGGCCCGCATTCCGGTAGCCGACCGCGGCGACCGCGAAGAGCAGCATCCCGCTGACGGCCGTCCGGCCCCGGCCATCGTCACCCGGCCCGGTGCCGACCGGTCGCTCGGGCCGGTGACCCACGACGTCCGTGCGGCCGAGGCAGCCACCCTGGCCGGCCGCGGCGAGCAGGATCGCGGGTACGAGCCAGCCGGGCCGGTCGGCCGCGAAGAGCACCGCCCCGGCGACCAGCGCGGCCGGCCAGAGCAGCCGGGCCAGCTGCGGCGGTGGCCGGAGGAACGCGGCGGCCAGGAACAACGCGACCGCGACCGCCGGCAGGACCGGGACGACACCGGCCGGCGGACGGGCCAGCCCCGGAAAGGCCACCGATCCGTGCCGGTAGGACAGGGCGGCGTTCCACAGCGCCGGGGAGAGCGCCACCTGGCCGGCCAGCAGCAGCGCCGGACCGAACACGAGCCAGGCCCGCCGGCCGGCGACGACCGCCCGATCCCCGGTAGCCGCGGTCGAACCGCCGGCGTCACCGGGTCGGGCCACCACCGGCTGAGGTGTCTTGCTCGGGCGGCCGGACGCCGCCGGGGACGGCCCTGCGGCGGCCCGAACCGATACCGCCAGGAACGCCGCCACCAGCAGGACGCTGCCCACCCAGGCCGCCGGGCCACCCCGCCAGAGCATGTCCTCGGTGGCGAGCAGGGCGTGACCGACGGCGGCGGCGGCGAGCCCGATGGCCAGTCTGGCCACCGGCCGGTGCACGACGGCGGCGCTCGCGGCGAGCCAGATCAGGCCGGCGAGCAGCCCCGTACAGGCCAGCCAGAGCTGCGCTCGCCCGCCGGGTGCCGCGGTCAGGGCCAGGCGGACGGCCGCGAGCACCACGGCGGCGGCCAGGCCCACCGGCCGCGGACCGAGCCGGCGTACGAGGGTGGGGGCGGCGAGCGCGAGGACGAACCAGCCGAGGGCGAAGCCGCCGAGGAGTTCCGCCGGGGTCTCCGCCGCCCGGCCGAAGATGGTGATGATCGATGGCAGCCAGACCCGCAGCACGTCCAGCAGGATGACGACGCCCAGGGCGAGCAGGACGGTGGTGCGGTGGGGGTGACGCACCGGCGCCCCCTTCTCGTGACCGGGCGGGGTGTTCGGCACGCGGATTGTGCCGGGCACCCGGTTTCCGGTCAACGGCGGCGGGCGTACCACGACGAGGGCGCCCACCGCGCACGGTGGGCGCCCTCGTGGGCCGTACGGTCAGCGCCGGCTGGCTGCCTTCTTGGCCGGCGCTTTCTTCGCGGGCGCCTTCTTCGCGGGCGCCTTCTTCGCGGCCGTGGTCTTCTTGGCCGTCGTCGTCTTCTTGGCCGGTGCGGCCTTCTTCGTGGCGGTGGTCTTGGTCGCCGTGGTCTTCTTGGCGGCGGCGGTCTTCTTGGCCGTCGCCGTCGCGGTGGTCGTCTTCTTGGCGGCGGCGGTCTTCTTCGCCCCGGTCGCCTTGGTCCCGGCTGCCTTGGTGCCGGCTGCCTTGGTGCCGGCTGCCTTGGTGCCGGTCGCCTTGGTGCCCGCGGCGGCGGTCTTCTTCGCGGGGGCGGCCTTGGGCACCTTGCCGCTGGCTACCATCTCCTTGAAACCGGCACCCGGACGGAAGGTCGGGACGGAGGTCTTCTTGACCTTCACCGCCTCGCCGGTCCGCGGGTTACGCGCTGTTCGGGCGCCTCGGACACGCTTTTCGAACGCTCCGAAACCGGTGATCGCCACCTTCTCGCCCTTGGTGACCGCCGCCTGGACCTCAGCAAGAACCGCGTCGAGCGCGGTCGTCGCCGTTTTCCGGTCCCCCAGGCGAACGGCGAGCGCCTCAATGAGCTCGGCCTTGTTCACGACTTCCTCCCGATTGTGCAACTGACTCGACGCGAGCCATTCTGCGCGCACGGTATGCCCTGTGCTGCCGGGACACAAACATTCGGTGGAAAAAAGCCCTTGTGTCGCAACGGATTCACCCGAACCCGGCGGGCCCGCCGGGGCGGAAACCGAGGCACGGCCGGGCGTCCGGGCCGCCCCGGGAGCGGAAATGGCCGCCGCACCGGGCCTTCCGGCCCGCTCGGCACGGCGGGTCCACAGTCGTCCCGGCCGGGCCTTTCCACCGGTGCGCCCGCTTGTGACGTAGCGGCCGGCACCCGCGGCGGACCGGCCGCCGACGGCCTCGCACGGATAACCGATCCGGCGGGCCACGATGGGTACGGCAATCACGCAGCCGAATGCCCCCATCGCCGGCGCTGAATGCATGGGATGCCCCGGGCCGACTTCGGCGGGAGCGGAGCAAGGCACATCGCGCACCGGAAAAGACATCCGCCGGCAATCCACCATCCACACAGGACTGCCACTATTGTCGATGCCTTGCCGGGCCGGGATCGGCGCCGGGCGGAACGGCCCGGGCGGCCCTGCGGCGCCATCGGCCGGAGCGGGCAGCAGCGGGGCTGCGGCCACGGCAGGGCGGCGGCCGCCCTCCGGGGCGGACCGTGACGCCGCTCCCAACATCTGGACTTCCTAGATTCTGGGAGGTAGGTTTCGGCCCGTGGGACACAGCATGAGCGGGGTCGGCGTACTCGACAAGGCGGTGGTCATCCTGGCCGCCTGCGTCGACGGCGCCAGCCTGGCCGAACTCGTCGAACGCACCAAGCTGCCGCGGGCCACCGCGCACCGGCTGGCCCAGGCGCTGGAGATCCACCGCATGCTCGTACGGGACACCCAGGGGCGCTGGCGGCCCGGCCCGCGCCTCGGCGAACTGGCCAACGCCGCGCCGGACGTACTGCTGACGGCGGCCGAGCCGCTGCTGGCCGCGCTGCGCGACGCGACCGGTGAGAGCGCGCAGCTCTACCTGCGCCGGGCCGACGAGCGGATCTGCGTGGCCGCCGCCGAACGGGCCAGTGGCTTGCGCGACACCGTGCCGGTCGGCTCGGTCCTGCCCATGACGGCGGGGTCCGCGGCGCAGATCCTGCTCGCCTGGGAGCCGCCGGAGGCCGTCATGCCGCTGCTGCCCCGGTCGAAGTTCACCGGCCGCACCCTCGCCGAGGTACGCCGTCGCGGCTGGGCGCAGAGCGTCGCCGAGCGGGAGGCCGGCGTGGCCAGCGTCTCGGCCCCCATCCGGGACCGGACCGGCCGGGTGATCGCCGCGATCAGCGTCTCCGGGCCGATCGAGCGCCTGGGCCGCCGTCCGGGTGAGCGGCACGCGATGGCCGTCGTCCGCGCCGGCCAACGCCTCTCCGGCCTCTGATGCCCCCGGCCGGCGCTTCTCCGGCCACTGCCCCCGGCCAACGCCTCTCCGGCCACTGGCCCCGGCCAGCGCCGCCTGGCCGCTGGCCCCCCGGTCGGTGCCGCCCAGCCGGCGAAGGCTTGGCGAGGTCACGGCTGGAGCGCCGCAAGCTGGACGGCATCCGGGACCGGACGCTGTCCCTCCGGGGCGCGCGGCGCAACGAGGTTCGCCGGGCCGTCTCGACGGGAGGGTGGGCGGGCGGACACGAAACGGCCCGCCCCACGGTGGTGGGACGGGCTGCCGGTGCTGTAGCCCCGACCGGATTCGAACCGGCGCTACCGCCTTGAGAGGGCGGCGTCCTGGGCCGCTAGACGACGGGGCCAGAACTTTTTCTGCTTCACCGGCCTGCCGGACGGTGCGGCAGTAGTCTAACCGCATCCGGCCCCCGCCTGGCGGGCGGGGTGGCCGCGCCCCGACACGACCAAGAGCCACCCCCTGCCCCGGACCGCCACCGCTCCCCGACGTCGCCGCCGCCCGGGGACGGGTGTCAATAGGGGGCCCCGCCTCTACCAGAAGCGTTAACAAGGGGCCCCGCCTTACACCCCGAAGACGAAGCAGCCCGCCCCACGGAGTGGGACGGGCTGTCGGCGCTGTAGCCCCGACCGGATTCGAACCGGCGCTACCGCCTTGAGAGGGCGGCGTCCTGGGCCGCTAGACGACGGGGCCAGAACAATGCTTCCCCGACCCTGCCGGGCGGGGAAGCTGCACTCTATCAGAGATCAACTCCGCCCCTCGCGGGTCGGAGTCGAACTCATAGAATCCAGCGACCGGAGGCTCTCGCGAACCTCGGTAGCGCTGGGGTACCAGGACTCGAACCTAGACTAACTGAACCAGAATCAGTCGGGCTGCCAATTACCCCATACCCCATCGGCACCTTACGGTGCCGGGAAGAAACATTACCCCTCCCGGCACCGGTGCGCCAAATCGGGCCCCCGAAACCGCCCCTGACCAGCGGGTTCGAGCCCCGATGCGTGTCATCCGACCGGGACCACCGGGTTGGTCAGCTCCCCGATGCCCTCGATCCGGACGGTGACCGTATCCCCGTCCACGAGCGGGCTAACCCCGGCCGGGGTGCCGGTCAGCACCACGTCACCCGGCAGCAGCGTCATCACGTGCGAGATGTACGACACCAGCGCGGGCACGTCGAACACCATGTCCTTGGTCCGGCCCAGCTGGCGCACCTCCATCTCGTCCGGGTTGGGGCCCACCTCGCAGCGGATCTCCAGGTCCCGCACGTCCAGACCGGTGGTGATCCACGGACCGATCGGGCAGAACGAGTCGAAGCCCTTGGCCCGCGTCCACTGCCCGTCGGAGCGCTGGAGGTCCCGCGCCGTCACGTCGTTGGCGCAGGTGTAGCCGAAGATGGCCCGTTCGGCGGCGGCCCGGTCGGCCCGGCGCGCGCCCGGCGCGCCGATCACCACGGCCAGCTCCGCCTCGTGCTCGACCTGCTTGGAGAAGATCGGCAGCCGGATGGCGTCGCGGGGGCCGATCACCGAGGTCGACGGCTTGAGGAACAGCAGCGGCTCCTTCGGCACCTCGCTGCCGTGCTCGGCGGCGTGCTCGGCGTAGTTCCGGCCGACGCAGACCACCTTGCTGGGCAGGATCGGCGAGAGCAGCCGGACGTCCGACAGCGCCCACCGGGCCCCACTGAACTGGACGGTCCCGAACGGGTGCCCCTCGATCTCGGCGATGGTCAGCCCCTGCGGGCCCGCCTCCGGCTCCCCCTCGACGACCCCGAACGACATTCCCTTGGCATGAGCGAAACGAGCGATACGCACCGGGTCAATCTAGCTCGCCGCGGGCGTCCCGGCGGGCAGGCCGTGATTCGGCGCACCCTACGCCGGCCGCCGGCCGCCGTGGCGGGATTCGCCACTTCGTACCCGCACGACGTGGCCCCGCCCCTAGCGTCGGCTGCGGAGGTTCGTTCGTATGCCTGCATCGAGACGACACCACACGGCCCTCGCAGTGCTCGTCAACTGCCTGGGCGTCCTGGCCGCCGTACCGGTGGCCCACCAGTCCGCGCCCGCGCCCGTCGCGGTCGCCGCGCCGGTGCCGACACCGGCCGTGCCGACCGGGGCCGCACCGGCCGGCACCGAACCGGGGCCGGCCGGCACCGAGGCGGCGCCGACCGGGACCGAGGCGACCCCGACCTTCCCGGCCCCGGCCGCGCCCGGCTCCGCGCCGGCCGTGCCGCCCCGGCCGCTGGTCCGGGCGATCGCCCCGGGGGCCGTCACGGTGGCGGTGAACCCGGCCGGCACGCCGGCGCCGGCCTACCGGATCGAGATCCGCAACACCAGCGGTACGGCGGTGCCGGCCACGGTCCGCCAGCAACTGCCCAACGGCACGCAGGCCACCACGGTCACCAACGGTGGCCAGGCCACCCGGTCCGCCGGGCCCGCCGCGCCGGGCGAGATCACCTGGCAGCTCACCCTGCCGGCCGGCAGCACCACGACGCTGCACACCGCGCTCTCCACCACCGCGCCCGGGCGACCGGTCACCGCGCCGGTCTGCGCGCTCAGCGAGGACGCCGGACAGCCGTACGACTGTGCGACCGCGACCTGGGCGGGCGCGGCGGTGCCGGCCGCCACGGTGACCGCGGCGCCGGTGTGGCGGCGTACCCCGGTGCTGCTCGCCGCGTCCACCGCGGCGCTGGTGATCACCGCGGGGGCCCTGTGGTGGTGGCAGCTCGGCCGGCGCCGCCGGGCGACCGCGCCCCCGCCCGGCCCCGCCCCGACCCGGCTCGCCTCCGGCCTGCCGCCACCGGGCGGCGGGGCGCTGCGCGGCAGCCTCTACCCGCAGCCGGCCGCGCCCGCCGGACGTCGTGGCCGGCCACCGGTCTGGCTGGTGGTCGGGGTGGCCGCGGTGATCCTCGCCGGGGTGGTGGGGGCGGCGGCCTGGACGGCCACCCAGCGGGTGGCCGGGATCGACACGCAGCGACAGCCGACCGGCGGCGGCTGGGTGGGACGGACGGTCACCGGCGAGGTCGGCGTGCCGCTGCGGGAGACCGCGTTCGAGTTCACCGTCTACCGGGTGGCCTGCGCGCCGGCCGCGACGGCGGTGAGCGACCGGGCCTGCGAGGCGACCGTGGGGCTGCGCAACCTGACCCCGGAGGTGCAGACCTGGCACGGCCAGCTCCAGCGGGCGTACCTGCCGGACGGCAACTGGGTCAGCGCGGACGAGTCCGCCACGCGGGCGGCCAACCGGGGCCGGGATGTCTTCGCCGAGCCGGTCGCGGCGGGCACCCGGCGGGTGCTGCCGGTGGTGTTCACGGTGAACGGCACCGACCCGCCGAAACACCTCGAACTGCGCAGCGGGGTCTTCTCCGCCGGCGTCCGGGTGGACGTGCCCTGATCCGCGGGCGGGGCGGCGGCCGTACCCTGGGGTCCGTGACCGCCGCCCTCGCCCCCGTGCTCGACGCGGCCGCCTGGCAGGCCCGGCGGCACGCGCACGAGCGGCGGGTGGACGGCTGGCTCGCGCCGCACCTGGCCCGCCGCCGCGCCGGCCGCCGGCACCCGGTGGAGGACTTCCTCTTCACGTACTACTCGCACCGCCCCGCCCAGCTGCGCCGCTGGCATCCGGGCGCCGGGGTGACGCTGCGCGACGCCGACCCGGCCGAGTTCGGCCGGGACTACCGCGCCGGGCCTGCGGGGGTCACCGTCGACACCGATCGGGTACGCGCGCGGCGCGCCGACTCGCTCACCTGGATCCGCGGCCTGCTCGCCGCCACCGCCGCCCGCCCCGCCCAGCTGGGCTGCTTCGGCCTGCACGAGTGGGCGATGGTCTACCGGCAGACCCAGGAGGAGGTACGCCACAACGCCTGGCCGCTGCGCCTGACGCCGGAGCGGACGGCGGCGGTGGTCGAGGAGCGGGGCGTGCGGTGCAGCCACTTCGACGCGTACCGGTTCTTCACCGCGCCGGCCCGGCCGCTGAACCTGCTGCGTCCCACCCGGGAGACCCAGCACGCGCTGGAGCAGCCGGGCTGTCTACACGCCAACATGGATCTCTACAAGTGGGCGTACAAGCTCTCGCCCCTGGTCCCGTCGGAACTCGTGGCGGACTGCTTCGAGCTGGCCCGGGACGTGCGCGTGCTGGACATGCGGGCCTCGCCGTACGACCTCACCGAGCTGGGCTACTCCCCCGTCCGGATCGAGACCGGCGCGGGCCGGCAGGAGTACGTGCTGGCCCAGCGGTCGTTCGCGGAGCGCGCCGCGCCGCTGCGGGCCCGCCTGGTCGCCGAGTGCGACCGGCTGCTCGCCGGCTCGGACGGCGCGGTGAGCTGACCTGCCGCGAGCGGATCAGTCGCCGTCGGCGCGGCGGTCGCGCTTGCGCTGGGACTGTCGCTTCTTGTCGGCGAGCCGGCGTTCCTTGGCGCCCCGCGACGGGCGGGTCGGCCGGCGGGGCGGTGGCGGCGGGGCGATCGCCTCCCGCAGCATCGCGGCCAGCCGCTCCCGGGCGGCCTCCCGGTTGGCGAGCTGCGCCCGGTGTTCGCTGGCGGCCACCGTGACCACCCCGTCGACCAGCCGGCCGGAGAGCCGGTCCAGGGCGCGGGCGCGCAGCGGCTCCGGCAGGCTCGGCGAGGCGGCCAGGTCGAAGCTCAGCTCGACCCGGGAGTCGGTGGTGTTCACGCCCTGCCCGCCTGGACCGGACGAGCGGGAGAAGCGTTCCCGCAGCTCGGCGGCGGGCACCACCCATCGGTCGCTGATCCGCAGCCCGTCGTCCATGCCCAGAGGCTATCGCCTGGCCCGGTTCGACGTGGTCGGCGTGGGCGTGGGGCCGGGCCCGGCCCGTTCATGGTCCGGTGCGCTGGCGGCGTACGCGACCGCGCCGATCAGCAGCAGCAGGATCACCGCGACCTTGGTGGTGACGGCCCGGATCAGCAGCCAGGCGGTCCGGCGGACGCCGGGCACCGTGCTCTTGACCGTCTTGTAGTCGGTCCACCCGCGCCGGGCCCGGGCGTACGCCGAGCCGACACCACATCCGATGAAAAGGCCCACCAGCAGCAGGACCACCAGAAGAAGCTGCTCCACCCACGCCAGTATCCATACTCAGCGTAATATTTCCATGGGCCGATGCTCCCAATGCCAGATATCTGACAGTTGTCCGCTCCCGGTCGGCCGCCCCGGATGGTTTCCGCAGCTCAGCCGCCCTTGCCGATGATGGTGTCGGCGGTCCTGCGGACCTGGTCGATCGGGATGGCGAAGCCGATGCCGATCGACCCGCTGCCGTCGATGGTGGCGATCGCGGTGTTCACGCCGACCACCTCGCCCCGCGCGTTCACCAGTGGCCCGCCCGAGTTGCCGGGGTTGATCGAGGCGTCGGTCTGCACCGCGGTGTGCCGGCCCGAGCCGAGCCGTACCTGGCGGTTCAACGCGCTGACGATGCCGGCGGTGACGGTGCCGGTCAGCCCGAGCGGGGAGCCGACCGCGAGCACCGGCTCGCCGACCCGCGTGGTGCCCGGCTTGGCCAGCGGCAGCGGCGTCAGCCCGGCCGACGGCGGCACCTTCAGCACGGCCAGGTCGCTGGCCGGTTCCCGGCCCACCACCTCGGCGGCGTACCGGCGCCCGTCGGGCATCTCCACGGTGACCCGGCCGCCGCCTCCCTTGGCGAGGATGTGGTCGTTGGTGACGATGTGCTGCTCGTCGTCGAGGGCGAAGCCGGAGCCGCTCGCCGAGGCGCCACCGGCGCCCCCGACCATCACCGAGACCACCCCGGGCACGGTGCGTTCGGCGGCGGTGACCAGCTCCGCCGGCACCGGAGCGGCCGACGCCGCCGCCGGTCCGACCCCGCCGTCCCGGCCCGCGACCCAGCCGCCCGCCATTGCCCCGGAGACGGTGGAGAGCGCCACCACCGCCAGCGCGGCCACCACGGGTCCCGGGCGGCGGCGCCGCCGGCGGGGCGTACCGTCGGGCCCGGTGCCGGGCCAGCCGCCCCGCCCGTCCGGGTCGAGTTCGGGCGAGACGTACCAGGGCCCGCGGGGTTCACCCAGTCCGGTCTGCACGGCCATACTCGCTCCTCACGTGTCGGTTGCCGGTCAGGGCAGTCGGGAGAACCAGCGCATCGAGCCGGCGGCGGCACCCATGGCGAACACCAGCCCGAGGCCGATGAACCGGGCGGAGATGTCCTGGCGTTCGGTGCGGTAGCCCACCGAGCTGCCGATGTCGTCGTAGACGGCGCGCAGCTCCTGGCGGTTGGTGGCCTCGTGGAAGCCGCCGCCGGTCTCCTCGGCCACCGCCCTGAGGGTCTGCCCGTCGACCGGCACCTGGATGGCCCGGCCACCCCGGTCGACGGAGCCGGTCGGCGTGCCGAAGGAGATGGTGTGTACCGGCACCTTGACGCCCACCGCCGAGGAGGCCGCCTCCATCGGGTCCATGCCGGAGGTGTTGGCGCCGTCGGAGAGCAGGATGATCCGGGCCGGTGGCGGCTGCTTCGCGGCCTTCCCGTCCAGGCTCCGCACCGCGCCGAGCGAGGTGCTGATCGCCTCGCCGATGGCGGTGCCCTGCACCCCGGTCATCCCCTCGGCCAGCCGATCGATCCCCTCGTGCAGCGCCTCCCGGTCGGTGCTCGGCGGCACCACCACCGCGGCGCTGCCGGCGAAGGCGACCAGCCCCACGTTGAACTCGTCCGGCAGCCCGTCCACGAACCGCCGGGCCGCGTCCTTCGCCGCCCCCAGCCGGTCCGGCTCCACGTCGGTGGCGAGCATCGAGGTGGACACGTCCACGGCGACCATCACGGTGGCCCGTTCCCGGGGCACCCGGACCTCGGCGGTGGGCCGGGCGAAGCCGACCACGAGCAGGGCCAGCATGGCCAGGAAGAGTCCCGCCGGCACGTGCCGGCGCCAGGCGGGCCGGTCCGGCGCCACCCGGTCCAGCAGCCGCAGGTTGGTGAAACGGACCGCGTACCGGCTGCGCCGGCGCTGCATCCGGAGGTAGCCGAAGACCAGGGCGGCCACCCCGAGCAGCAGCCAGAGGCGGGCGGGTGACTGCCAGTTCACGCGGCACCTCCCCGGGCCGCGCCGGCCGGGGCGGTGGCCAGCCGGCGTTGGGCGTGCACGTGCCGGACGATGTCGGCGGTCCAGTCCCGGTCGGTGCGCAACGCGAGGTGGCCCGCACCGCAGCGGCGCAGCAGCCGGCGTACCTGGTCGCGCTGGGCGGTGGCCGCGGCCGCGTACCGCTCGCGCAGGCCCGGGTCGCCGGTCCACACCTCCCGCCGGCGGCCGGTCTCCGGGTCGGTCAGGGTGATCAGGCCGACGTCCGGCAGCTCCCACTCCCGCGGGTCGGTGACCTCCACGGCGAGCACCTGGTGGCGGGCGGCGAGCCGGCGCAGCGCCGGTTCCCAGGGGGCCGGGGCGGCGGGGTCGTCGGGCAGTTCGTCGAGGAAGTCGGAGACCAGCACGACCAGGCCGCGCCGGGTGGCCACCCGCTGCACCGCGGCGAGCGCGTCGACGAACCCGGGCGGCGGGCCGGCCGCGCCGGCCGGCTGGTCGGCGGCCGGTCCGCCGGTGCGCGGCGCGTCCAGCAGCGCGCGCAGCAGCCCGAGCAGATGGGTACGCCCGCCCCGGGCCGGGAAGCGGCGCAGCCCGGCCGGGCCGAGCACCTGCGCGCCGAGGCGGTTGCCGGTGCCGGCGGTGAGGAAGCCGACGGCGGCGACGGCGGCCACGGCCAGCTCCCGCTTGTCCAGCTCGGCGGTGCCGAACTCCATGCTGGGGCTGGCGTCCACCAGTAGCCAGGTGGTCAGCTCCCGGTCCGCGTCGACCTCCCGTACGTGGGGCACGGTGGTGCGGGCGGTGACCGCCCAGTCCATCCGGCGTACCTCGTCCTCCCCCGGCCGGTACTCGCGGCTGCCCGCGGCCTCGCTGCCGGGGCCGGGCAGCAGGCCGTGGTGCTGGCCGTGCAGCAGCCCGTCGAGCCGCCGGGTCACGGTCAGCTCCAGCCGGCGCAGCCGTTGGTTCGGGGTGAGCGCGGCCAGTCCCGGGCCGGCCGGCGCGGGCGGCGCCGGGCGGCGCCTCACGCCGCCGCCAGGTCGGCCGGGTACTCGGTGTGGACGGCGGCGACGCGGGGCGGCGGAACCGCCTCGACCAGCCGCCGGACCACGGTGTCGGTGGCCACCCCGTCGGCCACCGCGTCGAAGGTGAGCACCAGCCGGTGGGCCAGCACGTCCACCGCCAGCTCCCGGACGTCCTCCGGGATCACGTAGTCCCGGCCGCGCAGCAGGGCCTGCGCCCGGGCGGCGGCGACCAGGCCGAGGGTGGCGCGCGGGCTGGCCCCGTACGCCAGTTGGCCGGCCACGTCGGGCAGCCCGAACCGGCCCGGGTCCCGGGTGGCGAGGATGAGCCGCACCACGTACTCGGCCACCGCGTGGTGCACGAAGACGTGCTCGGCCCGGCGTTGCAGGTCGCGCAGCCGGGCCGGGTCGAGCACCTGGCGCGCGGTGGGCCGGTCGCTGCTCATCCGGTAGAGGATGGCCAGCTCGTCGGCGTCGCTCGGGTAGTCGACCACAACCTTCATCAGGAACCGGTCCCGCTGTGCCTCCGGCAGCTGGTAGACCCCCTCCGACTCGATCGGGTTCTGGGTGGCCAGCACCAGGAACGGTTCGGGCACCGGCCAGCTCCGGCCGCCGATGGAGACCTGCCGTTCGGCCATCGCCTCCAGCAGCGCCGACTGGACCTTGGCCGGCGCCCGGTTGATCTCGTCGGCGAGGACCAGGTTGGCCATGACCGGGCCGAGTTCGATGTCGAAGCTCTCCTTCGACGCCCGGTAGATGCGGGTGCCCACGATGTCGGAGGGCACCAGGTCGGGGGTGAACTGGATCCGGGAGAAGGTGCCGCCGACCACGGTGGCGAGGGTCTGCGCGGCGAGCGTCTTGGCGACGCCGGGCACCCCTTCCAGCAGGCAGTGCCCACTGGCGACGAGGGCGGTGAGCAGGCGTTCGACGAGCCGGTCCTGCCCGACGATCACGCGTTTGACCTCGAAGAGGGTCTGTTCCAGCTCGGCGCCGGCCGCATCGGCCTCGGCCGGGGTGGGCAGGCTGGCCAGGGTGTCCGAGATGTCCGTCACGGTGCTTGCTTCCCGCGCCGGACGGCGACAAACGTCGGATTGTCAGCGCCGGACCGGGCCGTTCACCGCCAATCCGCCGCACTTCCCCCGTCCGGGCTCGAAGGCCGCGAGGCGGTGCGGAAGCGGACGCGCGGGACGGTGAGCGCCGGCCCCCGGGTGGCAACGCCGACGCCCGTGACGACCTGCACGCCCTGCTACCGGACCCGGTGACCGGCGCTCACCGCCCGGGTGTCAGCTGTGGACCACCAGGTGGAAGCCCAGGTTCGCGGGCGTCCCGGCGGAGTTGTACGGCTGCACGTAGACCGCGTTCGGCGTGGGCTGGCCGACGGCGAGGCCCCTGCGCGGCGCGACCGAGGCCTGGCCGGGCGGCGGCACGTTGTCCGGGTCGAGGGTGCCGACCGTGCCGCTGGCCGAGACCACCGCCCACGCCACGGTGCCGGGGCTGGTCGACAGGGTGCTCACCCCCGACAGCGCGACCCGCGTGGCCGACGGGCCGGCAGAACTGCGGCGAAATGAGCGAGACGGCACCGGACAATTGCGAGAGAAAATTGCCTCCGCCCTGCGATTTCCAGGCACTGTGGCCAGGTGGGACGCCGCATCGGGAAAAGCCCCGAGTCTGCGGTCGACCAGGGCCCCAACAAGCACCTCAGGTCGATCTGAGAAATTGCGAGTAGGTCGCGCTTCCACCATTCACGAATGGTTTTCGGTCCACCCGCTCGCAGCGTCGTCCGCTACGGTGACCGGCATGATCACCGAGACCGCGCGGCCGGTCGCGCCGGCCCGCCGGGGCGCCACCGTGCTCGGTTGGCTCGCCGTGGCGCCGGGCGTCGCCTGGGCGGCGGTCCGGCTGCCCGGGGTGGAGCGGGGGCCGCTGGTGCAGGCGGTGGCCTTCACGCCATACGTCGCGGGGTGGAGCCTGGTCGCGTTGCTGGCCGCGCTCGCCCTGCGGCGCCGGTGGGCGGCGCTGGTCGCGGGGGTCACCGCGGTCGCGCTGGTCGGCGTGGTCGCGCCCCGCACGCTGCCGGACCACGGCCCGGCCGCCGGCGGCCCGGCGGTACGGCTGCTCACCGCCAACCTGCTGCACGGCGCCGCCGAGCCCCGGGCGCTGGTCGAGCTGGTCCGCCGGCACCGGGTCGACCTGCTGACCGTGCAGGAGTTCACCCCGGCCGCCCAGGCCGGGCTGGACCGGGCCGGGCTCGCCACGCTGTTGCCCTACCGGCAGCTCAACCCCGAGGACGGCACCACCGGCTCCGGGCTCTACTCCCGCTTCCCGCTGGCCGAGCCGGGCCTGCGGCGCAACCGGGGCTTCGCCTTCACCCAGGCGTACGCCAC
Source organism: Micromonospora sp. NPDC050686 (assembly GCF_040654475.1). Lineage (NCBI taxonomy): Bacteria > Bacillati > Actinomycetota > Actinomycetes > Micromonosporales > Micromonosporaceae > Micromonospora > Micromonospora sp. NPDC050686. The sequence continues at coordinate 53,252 of NZ_JBFAID010000038.1, read as the reverse complement.
GCTGACCGTGCCCGGCGCGCCGCCGGCGCGGGTGGAGTCGGCCCATCCGGCGGCGCCCTGGTCGGTCGCGGTGGTCGACGAGTGGCGGACGGACCTCGCCGGGCAGCCGCCGGCCACCCCCGACGGGCCGCTGCGCATCCTCGCCGGCGACTTCAACGCCACGCTCGACCACGCGCCGCTGCGCGCCCTGCTCGCCACCGGGTACGTGGACGCGGCCGACGCGGTCGGGGCCGGGCTGGTCGGCACCTGGGGCCCGTACGACGGCGACCCGATCCCACCGGTGACCATCGACCACGTGCTGGTCGACCGCCGGATCGCGGTCCAGGCGGTCACCGTGCACGCGCTGCCGGACAGCGACCACCGGGCGGTGCTCGCCACCCTCCGCCTGCCCGCCCGGTGAGGTGTCAGGCGGGGACCCCTCCGCTACCGAATGCGTTGACCGGGGGCCCCTCCTTGCGCAGGCCGTAGGTGAGCGCGTCGACCAGGGCGTGCCAGGACGCCTCCACCACGTTGGGGTGCACGCCCACCGTGGTCCAGTCCCGGCCGGTGCCGTCGGCGGTCTCCACCAGCACCCGGGTCACCGCCCCGGTGCCGTGGCTGCCCTCCAGGATGCGGACCTTGTAGTCGGCCAGCTCGAAGTCGCGCAGCTCGGGATAGTGCCGGGCCAGCCCGACCCGCAGCGCCTCGTCCAGGGCGTTGATCGGGCCGTTGCCCTCCGCGGTGGCGATCACCCGCTCGCCACGTACCCGGATCTTGACGGTGGCCTCGGAGACCACCGCGCCGTCCTCGCGGTGCTCGACCAGCACCCGGTACGACTCCAGGGCGAACGGCCGGGGCGCCGCCCGGCCGGGCAGCTCCGAGCGGACCAGCAGCTCGAACGAGGCGTCGGCGGCCTCGAACGACCAGCCGTCCGCCTCCAGTTCCTTGACCCGGCCGGTGACCCTGGACAGCGCCTCCGGATGGCCGGCCAGGTCGAGCCCCAGCTCGCGGCTCTTCAGCTCGACGCTGGCCCGGCCGGCCATCTCGGTTACCAGGATCCGCATGTCGTTGCCCACCACCGACGGATCGACGTGGTTGTAGAGCAACGGGTCGACCTTGATCGCGCTCGCGTGCAGCCCCGCCTTGTGGGCGAAGGCCGCTGCCCCGGCGTACGCCTGGTGGGTGTCGGGGGCGATGTTGGCGATCTCGGCGATGGCGTGCGAGACCCGCACCATCTGCTCCAGGCAGCCCGCCGGTAGGACGGGCATCCCGAGCTTGAGCTGGAGGTTCGCCACGACGGCGAAGATGTCGGCGTTGCCGGGGCGCTCGCCGTACCCGTTGGCGGTGCCCTGGACGTGCCGCACGCCGGCCTCCACCGCGGCGATCGTGTTGGCGACGGCGCAGGCGGTGTCGTTCTGGGCGTGCATGCCGAGCAGTTCCGGAGCGATCCCGGTCCGCGCGGCCAGGTCGCCGAGCACGGCGGTGACCTGCGAGGGCAGCATGCCGCCGTTGGTGTCGCAGAGCACGAACCGCTCGGCCCCGGCGGCCAGCGCGGTCTGCACGACCTCGACCCCGTACGCCGGGTCGTGCCGGTAGCCGTCGAAGAAGTGCTCGCCGTCCACGAACACCCGGCGCCCCTGCCGGACCAGGTGGGCCACGGTGTCGTGGATCATCGCCAGGTTCTCCGCCGGGGTGGTCCGCAGGGCCCGCTCGACGTGCCGCAGGTCGGCCTTGGCGACCAGGGTGACCACCGGGGTCTCGGCGTCGAGCAGGCCGCGCACCTGCGGATCGGCCTCGACGGCGACGCCGGCCCGGCGGGTGGCGCCGAACGCGGCGAACACCGCGTGGCGCAGGTTCAGCTCGGTACGCGCCCGGCGGAAGAACTCGGTGTCCTTGGGCACCGCACCGGGCCAGCCGCCCTCGATGAAGCCGACCCCGAACTCGTCGAGCAGGCGGGCGACCGCCAGCTTGTCGACCACCGAGTAGCTGAGCCCCTCGCGCTGCGCGCCGTCGCGCAGCGTCGTGTCGTACACCTGGAAGGCCATGGGGGTCCCTTCTGTCTTCGTCCCGGGGCAACAAAAAGACCCCCCGCGGATGCGGGAGGTCTGCGCGTCGGCGGAGGGAGGCCGGCGCGCTAGGTGCCAATAATCAGGACGGTGCTGGTCACGATGGGTAGTCTGCCAGGCCGCGGCGATTCTGGGAGAACTAATCCAGATACCGGGACGGTGGGTCGCGGCAGGGGCCCGGCAAACGGCCGGCCACCTGCCCCGACCTTATGATCCACTTCACAAGTCACCCGGCCGCCGGCACCGGGAAACCCGACTGAGGAAGTATCTGGAACCGATCCAGTTAACGGCCTCGTGCCGCTGTCAAGGAGGACCCGTGCTCACTGTCGGTGACCGCTTCCCCGAGTACGAACTCACCGCCTGCGTCTCCCTCGACGCCGACAAGGCGTTCGAGACGATCAACCACAAGTCCCACGAGGGCCAGTGGCGCGTCGTCTTCTTCTGGCCGAAGGACTTCACCTTCATCTGCCCGACGGAGATCGCCGAGTTCGGCCGGCTCAACGGCGAGTTCGCCGACCGGGACGCCCAGGTGCTGGGCGTGTCGGTGGACAACGAGTTCGTCCACTACGCGTGGCGCAAGGACCACCCCGACCTGCGCGAGCTGCCCTTCCCGATGCTGAGCGACCTCAAGCGCGAGCTGACCGCCGCCTGCGGCGTGCTGGGCGAGGACGGCGTGGCCCAGCGGGCCACCTTCATCGTCGACCCGAACAACGAGATCCAGTTCGCCATGGTGACCGCCGGTTCAGTCGGCCGCAACGTCTCCGAGGTGCTTCGGGTGCTCGACGCGCTGCAGACCGACGAGCTGTGCCCGTGCAACTGGAACAAGGGCGGCGAGACGCTGGACGCCAATGCGCTGCTCGCCGGCGCCGGGGCCTGACGATGGGCCTGGACGCGGTCAAGGCAGCTCTGCCCGAGTACGCCAAGGACATCAAGCTCAACCTCGGCTCGACGGTCGGCACCTCGACGCTCAAGCCCGAGCAGGCCTGGGGCATCGCCCTGGCCTGCGCGGTCGCCGCGCGCAACCCGGTGCTGCTCAGGGAGATCGCCGACGAGGCGGCGGCCCACCTGACGCCGGAGGCGGTCGAGGCCGCCAAGGGCGCCGCCACCATCATGGCGATGAACAACGTCTACTACCGGGCCAAGCACCTGATCGGCGACGAGCAGTACGCCTCGATGCCGGCCCGGCTGCGGATGCAGATCATCGCCCGGCCGGGCGTGGACAAGGGCGACTTCGAACTCTGGTGCCTCGCCGTCTCGGCGATCACCGGCTGCGGGGTCTGCCTCGAGTCGCACGAGAAGACGCTGCGGGCCGCCGGCTTCACCCGGGAGCAGGTGCACGAGGGGCTGCGGATCGCCGCCGTCGTGCACGCCGCCGCGGTGGCGCTGGACGCGCAGGCCGCGCTGGCCTGAGCCGTACGCCCCTGGTGGGCCGGTGACCGCCGTCCGCGGTCGCCGGCCCACCGGCGTTCACACCCGGACGTGTGTAGAACACGGCCGGGCCGGGTATCTCTTATGCGGACACAGAAGACCTTCTCTCCCATAACGACTATGACAGTCGAGGCAGGAGTTACCCATGGACAGGCTCGATCCGCAGCACCCGAACGCCATTCCCGAGTCCACCATCGACGGCGGGCAGGGCGGCTACGCCGCCGGCACGCCGGGCGGCGCCTTCGACCCGTGGCGCTACCGGGACGAGGCCGGCGTCGCCGGCGCCGACCTGGTCGGCTACAAGGTGGAGGCCACCGACGGCCACATCGGCAAGATCGACCGGGCCAGCCACGACGTGGACGACAGCTACCTGGTCGTCGACACCGGCCCGTGGATCTTCGGCAAGAAGGTCATGCTGCCGGCCGGCACGGTCAACCGCGTCGACCACGACGAGAGCAAGGTCTACGTCGACCGGGAGAAGGACCAGATCAAGGCCGCCCCGGAGTACGACGAGACCAGCCACACCGACCCGGCGTACCGGGACAAGCTCGGCGGCTACTACGGCGAGAACTACTCGGCGCTGCCGCCGGACGCTCCGGGCCGGGTCTGACGGTGACCCGCCCGGGCCACTGAACCGGGCGCCCGGCCGGTGGGACCAGTTCCCACCGGCCGTTACCGTGTGCGGATGGACGCCATCGACGCCGATCGCAGGTTGCCGTTCACCACGATGTTCAACTTCCGGGACCTCGGCGGCCTGCCCGCCCGGGACGGTCGCCGCGTCCGCCGCCGGCGGCTCTACCGCTCGGACTCCCCGCACCGGATCGACGGCACCGACCTCGACGCCTTCGCCGCGCTCGGCGTCCGCACCGTCATCGACCTGCGCCGCCCCGCCGAGGTGGAACGGGACGGGCGGGTGCCGGAGCTGCCCCGGCTCGCGTACCGCCACATCCACCCGGAGCACGTCGACTGGAGCGCCACCCTGTACCAGCCGGGCACCGACCTCGCCCGCTACCTCGCCGACCGGTACGCCGCGCTGGCCGAGACCGGTGCGGCGGGGCTGGCCGAGGCGGTCGGGCTGATCGCCGACGCGGCCAACGCCCCGGTGCTGGTGCACTGCGTCGCCGGGAAGGACCGTACCGGCGTCGTCTGCGGCCTGACCCTGGCGGCGCTCGGCGTGCCCGACCCCGACATCGCCGCCGACTACGCGCTCAGCGCCGAGGGCCTCGAACGCTTCCAGGCCTGGTACGCCGGCATGGGCGGGGTGCTGGGACTGCCCCCGCTCACCACCCCCGCCGCCGCGATGGCGCTCTTCCTGGCGGAGCTGCGCGAACGGTACGGCTCGGTCGAGGACTACCTGCGGCAGGCGGGGCTGACCGACCGGCAGCTGGCCGCACTGCGCGAGCACCTGCTGGACTAGCGTCCCCGCACCGCCCCCGCGGCATCCCGGGCGGCGCGGCGCGGGGACGGGCGTTAAGAAGGGGCCCCTCCCATACAGAATGCGTTGAGAAGGGGCCCCGCCTTGCATCTCAGAGGACGATGTGGTGCACCCAGCCGTGGGGGTCCTCGGTCTCGCCCCGCTGGATGGCCACCAGCCGCTGGCGCAGGGCCATGGTGGACCGGCCCGGCTCACCGCCGCCGATCAGGAACTCGCCGTCGGGGAACCGGACCCCGCCGATCGGCGTGACCACCGCGGCGGTACCGCAGGCGAAGACCTCGCGCAGCCGGCCGCTCGCCGCGTCGGCCTGCCAGTCGGCGAAGCTGACCGGCTGCTCGCGCACCTGGTGGCCCGACTCGGCGGCCAGGGTGAGGATCGCGTCCCGGGTGATGCCGGGCAGGGTGGTGCCGGTCAGCGGCGGGGTGACCAGGGTGTTGTCGTCGTAGACGAAGAAGACGTTCATGCCGCCCAGCTCGTCGACGAAGCGGCGCTCGACCGCGTCCAGGAAGACCACCTGGTCGCAGCCGGCGTCGATCGCCTCGGCCTGTGCGGCGAGCGACGCGGCGTAGTTGCCGCCGCACTTGGCCGCGCCGGTGCCGCCGGGCGCGGCCCGGGTGTAGTCCGGGGAGACCCAGACCGTCACCGGCTTCACCCCGCTGGCGAAGTACGCCCCGGCGGGCGAGGCGATCACCGCGTAGAAGTACTCGTTGGCCGGGCGGACGCCGAGGAAGACCTCGCTGGCGAACATGAACGGCCGCAGGTAGAGGCTGCCGTCCGGCCCCTCGGGGATCCAGTCCCGGTCGATGGTGACCAGTTGGCGCAGCGACTCGACGAAGGTCTCCGGCGGCAGCTCCGGCATGGCCAGCCGCTTCGCGGAGGCGACAAACCGGGCCGCGTTCGCCTCGGGCCGGAACATGGTGACCGACCCGTCGGCCGTGCGGTAGGCCTTCAACCCCTCGAAGATCTCCTGCGCGTAGTGCAGGACGGCGCTCGCCGGGTCCATCGGGATCGGGGCGCGGGCCTCGACCCGGGGGTCGTACCAGCCCTTGCCCTCGGCGTACCGGATGGTCACCATGTGGTCGGTGAAGACCCGCCCGAAGCCCGGGTTGGCCAGCAGGGCGGCCCGGTCGGCGGCGGATACCGGCGCGGGATTCGGACGGATCTCGAAATCGAGCTTGTCACCACCGCTCATCGCGCTGACCTCCCTGCTGTCGGAACGGCATGCGGACGCGCACGCCGGCATCTCTGGTGCCAGAAACTTACCCCGAACGGTCGTTCAGCGGATAGCTCCGCCCCGCGGATCGACCGGCCCGGATGGGTGGACGGACGGGCCCTCGGCGGCCGGGTTGGGGCTTGCCCTGCCGGCCGGGTCCGCGCCCGCGACGGGCAGCGGGTGGCCGGCGGCGGCGCTGGTCGGCCGCGGCCGGCGGTCAGGCCACCGCGTACCCGGCGAGGCGGTCGCCCACCTCGGCCGTGCGCAGCGGTACGCCCGGTACTCGACCGGCCAGCTCGGTGCCGACGGCGGCGGTGACCCGGGCGGCGGCCTCGGCGTGGCCCAGCTGGTCCAGCAGGAGCGCGGCGGAGAGCACCGCGGCGACCGGGTCGGCCAGGCCCTGGCCGGCGATGTCCGGGGCGGAGCCGTGCACCGGCTCGAACATCGACGGGAAGCGCCCCTCCGGGTTGATGCAGCCGCTGGCGGCCAGCCCGATGCCGCCGGTCACCGCGGCGGCGATGTCGGTGAGGATGTCGCCGAAGAGGTTGTCGGTGACCACCACGTCGTACCGCTGGGGCTGGGTGACCAGGAACATCGCGGCGGCGTCGACGTGCTGGTACTCGGTGGCCACGTCCGGGTGCTCGGCGGCGACCGCGTCGAACGCCCGCGCCCAGAGCGACCCGGCGTGGGTCAGCACGTTGGTCTTGTGCACCAGGGTCACCTTGCGCCGCTCGCGGCGGGCCGCCCGGGCGAAGGCGTCCCGGATCACCCGCTCGACGCCGTGCCGGGTGTTCAGGCTCTCCTCGGTGGCCACCTCGGCCGGGGTGTCACGGTGCAGCACCCCGCCGGCGCCGGCGTAGAGCCCCTCGGTGCCCTCGCGCACCACGACCAGGTCGACCTCGCCCGGCTTGACGGCGCCCAGCGGGCCGGCCACCCCGGGCCAGAGCCGGGACGGACGGAGGTTGACGTACTGGTCGAAGGCGAAGCGGAGCTTGAGCAGCAGGCCCCGCTCCAGCACGCCCGGCGGCACGGTGGGGTCGCCGACCGCGCCGAGCAGGATCGCGTCGTGCCCGGCCAGCTCGTCCAGGACCGAGTCGGGCAGCACCTCACCGGTGCGGTGGTAGCGCGCGGCGCCGAGGTCGTACTCGGTGGCCTCGACGCCGGGCAGCACCGCGTCGACGACCTTGCGGGCCTGCGCGACCACCTCGGGTCCGATCCCGTCGCCGGCCACCACCGCGATCCGTGCCACCTGCCGCTCCCTCGCTCGTCGCTTCCGGCCACGGTACGTCGCCGTCCCGCCTCCCGGTACGGAGCGTCCATCATATGGGAGGGGCGAATGCACAGCAGGCTCCCAGGTGGCATTCATGGGCCGGTCAACTCCGCTGCTTAGGCTCGTCGGTGAGCGGGTCGCGGGGGCCCGTGACCGGACCGCCGCACCGCTGCGGCGCGTCGGCGAAGGAGCGCTGCGATGCGGATGGACGAGCAACCACGGACGACCTGGACGACGGACCGCCCGGTGAACCGTTGGGTGGCCCAGCCCGCGTACCACGGCCGCCGGCCCGACCTGCGCCTCGGCGGCGGCAACCAGCACGTGGAGCGGATCGTCGGTCCGGCCGGTGACCGGCTCGCCGTCCACTACCCGGTGCGCACCGCCACCGCCGAGTACACGATCCTGCTCAACGCCCCGGAGTGGTTCGGTCACAAGGCGGTCGGGGACGCGCTGCGCGACGCCGTCGCCGAGCTGCGCGCGATCGACCTGACCTACGGGCCGACCCGGCCGGAGAGCCTGGTCTCCCGGCTGCGCCGGGGCGAGGTCAGCCCGGACTCGTACCCCCCGTTGGCCGACCTGGTGGACCGGTGCGCCGCGATGCGCGCCGCCACCGACGGCTGGTTCGACGCCTGGGCGGTACCCGGCGGGTTCGACCCGAGCGGTCTGCTCGGCGGCTGGGCGGTGGAGCGGGCCGCGGCCCGGCTGCGCGCCGCCGGCATCCACGACTACGCCGTGCTCACGGGCGCCGACCTGGTGGTACGCGGCCACGCCGCGCACGGGGGCCCGTGGCGGGTGGCGGTGCACCACCCCACCGACGGCCGACGTCCGCCACTGGTGTTGGAGATGACCGCGGGCGCGGTCGGCACCTCGGGGGTCAGCGGGCGGCGGGGGCACGTGGTCGACCCGCACACCGGGGAACCGGCCGAGCACCTGGTGGCGGCGACCGTGGTCGGGCCGGACCTGGCCGTCGCCGACGCCTACGCGACCGCCCTCTACGCGGCCGGACCGGCGGGACTGTCCTGGTTCCACAGCGGTTCCGACTATCGCGCGCTGCTCGCCGACCGCCGCTGACCGGCGCCGACTGCGGACCCCGGTCCGGTCGGCGATCGGCCCCCACGGTCTCGGCAAAAACCGTGGGAGCCGGTCAGCGACGAGTGCGCGTGGCTCGCGCAACCGAGGGGTGCGGACCGGTGGCCGAACGTCAGGCCGCGCCACCCGAAGACGGGCCCGACGTCGCATTCAGCCGGCGACCGCCCCCGTACGCTAGCGAATCGACGCAACTCGACGCAAGAGTCTCCACACCGGACCGTCCGGTCATCACGTTTCCGTTACCTGACAGTCGACCAGCGGCGGGGCGGTTTTTGCCGGACGGTCGACGGATGGCACCCTGTCCGCCGTGAGTTTCGATCTGAGCGTGTGGGCCCTGCCGGACGGGGCCACCCCGGCGGACGTGCGGGTCGCCGTGGAACAGTGCCGCGCGGGCCGGCACACGGACCGCCACCCCGACCCGCGGGTCGTCGGCTTCTACCGGGCGATCACCGCCAACTACCCGGACCGACCGTCCCGCCCGGACACCCCGTGGGAGGTCGCCCCGCTGCACGCGGCCGGCGACCACGTCGAGATGAATCTCTTCCCCACCTGCACCGACCAGGTGCTGCTCGACATCGAGCGGCTGGCCGGCGAGTACGACCTGATGCTGTTCGACGCCCAGGACGGCTCGGTCTACCCGCCGCCGTCCCGCGCCGCCACCGCCTGACCGCCCGGCGGTCGCTCACGCGCCGTCCATCCACGTCGGAGCCAGCGGCCCGGCGGGACGTACGGCGCGGGGGCTCGGCCTGCCGGCCGAGCCCCCGCGATCCGTCCCCGATGGACTACTCGTCGCGCAGGTCCGCCGCGCTGGCCGAGGTCGCGCCGATCGAGTCGGCCGCCTCGGTGAGCAGGTCCGCGCCGAGTGCCTGGTCGACGGTGAGCGTCATCAGCGTCTCGCCGCCGGCCTCCCGGCGGGCGACCTGCATCGCCGCGATGTTGACGCCGGCCGCGCCGAGCAGCGTGCCGACGGTGCCCACCACACCCGGCCGGTCCGCGTAGCGCAGGAAGACCAAAATGCCCTCCGCGCCGATCTCCACGTCGAAGCCGTCCACCTCGGTCAGCTTGATGACGTCCCGGGCGCCGGCCTGGGTCACGGTGCCGGAGACGCTGACCGTGCGACCGTCGGGCAGCGCGCCCCGGACGGTCACCAGGACCGGGTCCTCCAGGGTCTCGGTCCGGGTGTCCAGGGCGACCTCGACGCCCCGGTCGGCGGCCAGGTGCGGCGCGTTGACGTAGGTGACCTGCTCCTCCACCACCGAGCTGAACAGCCCCTTGGTGGCGGCGAGCTTGAGCACCGACACGTCATGGTTGACGATCTCGCCGCGTACCTCGACGGTGACGGCGGCGGCCACCCCGCCGGCCACCGCGGTGAAGGCCCGGCCGAGCTTCTCCGCCAGCGGCAGCAGCGGCCGGACGTCCTCGGCGACCACGCCGCCGGCCTGCACGTTCACCGCGTCCGGCACGAACTCGCCCTGCAACGCCAGCTTGACGCTCTTCGCCACGGCCAGGCCGGCCTTGTCCTGCGCCTCGTGGGTGGAGGCGCCCAGGTGCGGGGTGGCCACCACGTTGTCGAAGGCGAACAGCGGCGAGGAGGTGCACGGCTCCTTGGCGTACACGTCGACGCCGGCGCCGGCGACCCGGCCCTCGGCGATCGCGTCCGCGAGGGCCTGCTCGTCGACCAGGCCGCCCCGGGCGGCGTTGACGATCCGCACGCCGGGCTTGACGACCGCCAGCTCCTTCTCCCCGATCAGGCCGACGGTCTCCGGCGTCTTGGGCAGGTGGATGGAGATGAAGTCGCTCTCCCGCAGCAACTCCTCCAGGCCGACCAGGCGCACCCCGAGCTGCGCGGCCCGGGCCGGCTGGATGTACGGGTCGTACGCGATCAACCGGGTGCCGAACGCGGCGATGCGAGACGCGAAGAGCACCCCGATGCGGCCGAGACCGACCACGCCCACGGTCTTGCCCTGGATCTCGACGCCGGTGTACTTGGACCGCTTCCACTCGCCCGCCTTGAGCGCGGCGCTGGCGCTGGCGGTGTTCCGGGCGACGGCCAGCAGCAGCGCGACGGCCTGCTCGGCGGCGGAGACGATGTTGGAGGTGGGGGCGTTGACGACCATCACACCCCGGGCGGTGGCCGCCGGCACCTCGACGTTGTCCAGGCCGACGCCCGCCCGGGCGACCACCTTCAGGCGCGGCGCCGCGGCGATCGCCTCGGCGTCGATCTGGGTGGCACTGCGTACGATCACCGCGTCGGCCGCGGAGAGCGCGGAGAGCAGGGCCGGGCGGTCGGTGCCGTCGACGTGGCGCACGTCGAAGTCGTGCGCCAGCACCTCGATGGCGGCGGGAGCGAGTTCTTCGGCGATCAGTACGACAGGATTCATCGGTCCTCGTAGACGCTCGTTCTGGTCGGCCTGGTGTGCCGGGACGCCGCGCTGCGCCCGGCGCTGATCCGTGCCGTGGCCGTCAGGTGCCGGCTGAGGCACCTACAGGCGATCGTAGGGGGCACACCGGGCGACATGTCCCGGACCGGGAGGTGAGGGCCCTCACACGGGGTGGTCGCACGTCGGACATCCCCCGTTCACCGCGCCGGGCCCGCCGGTCCGGGCCGAGGCGTCGGTCACCCGGTCCCACCAGGTGAGCCGGGGACGTCATGGCGGGCGGGGCGCCGGACGTGCGCGGCCCGCGACCCGAGCCGGGGAGAGCGTCGGGTCGCGGGCCGCGGGGCCCCCGTGCCGGGAACGTCGCCTCAGGCGGTCTCGGTGATCGGCCGGTCCACCCAGCTCATCATGGCGCGCAGCTTCTGGCCGGTCTCCTCGATCGGGTGCGCCGCGCCCTCGGCCCGCCACTTGGCGAAGTTGGGGCGGCCCGCCTCGTCCTCGGCCACCCACTCGCGGGCGAACTCGCCGGACTGGATCTCGCCGAGGATCTTGCGCATCTCCTCCTTGACCCGGGCGTCCACGACGCGGGGGCCGCGGGAGAGGTCGCCGTACTCGGCGGTGTCGGAGATGCTGTAGCGCATCCGGGCGATGCCGCCCTCGTACATCAGGTCGACGATGAGCTTCAGCTCGTGCAGGCACTCGAAGTAGGCCACCTCGGGGGCGTAGCCGGCCTCGGTGAGCACCTCGAAGCCGGTCTGCACCAGCGCCGCCGCGCCGCCGCAGAGCACCGCCTGCTCACCGAAGAGGTCGGTCTCGGTCTCCTCGGTGAAGGTGGTCCGGATGGCGCCGGCCCGGGTGCCGCCGATCGCCTTCGCGTACGCCAGGGCGAGGGCGAAGGCGTTGCCGCTGGGATCCTGCTCGACGGCGACCAGGCAGGGCACGCCCTTGCCGTCGACGTACTGGCGACGGACCAGGTGGCCGGGGCCCTTCGGGGCGACCATCGCCACGTCCACATCGGCCGGCGGCTTGATCAGGCCGTACCGGATGTTGAAGCCGTGGCCGAAGAAGAGCGCCTTGCCGGGGGCCAGGTTCGGGGCGATCGCCTCGGCGTAGAGCCCCCGCTGGGCGGTGTCCGGGGCCAGGATCATGATCACGTCGGCCTCGGCCGCCGCCTCGGCCGGCGTGAGCACCCGCAGGCCCTGCTCCTCGGCCTTCGGGCGGCTCCTCGAACCCGCCGGCAGGCCGATCACCACGTCGACGCCGGAGTCACGCAGCGACAGCGCGTGGGCGTGCCCCTGGCTGCCGTACCCGATCACCGCGACCTTGCGGCCCTGGATCACGCCCAGGTCGGCATCGTCGTCGTAGTACACCTCAACGCTCATGGACTTCCCTTTCGTACGGCGGCCCGGGCGGCCCGTCGTGGATCTCTCGGTTGGCGGCGGCGCGCGGGCGCCGTCGGGTTCAGGCGGCGCGCAGCGCGGGACCGGCGGTGATCGACCGCGAGCCCCGCCCGATCGCCACCAGTCCGGACTGGACCATCTCCTTGATGCCGAACGGCTCCAGGTCGCGCAGCAGCGCGTCGAGCTTGTCCGGGGTGCCGGTGGCCTCGATGGTCAACGTGTCCGGCGCGACGTCGACCACCCGGGCGCGGAACAGGCTGACCGTCTCCAGCACCTGCGCGCGGGCGGTGCGGTCCGCGCGGACCTTCACCAGCAACAATTCCCGGGCCACCGACACCTGCGGGTCCAGCTCGACGATCTTGAGTACGTTGACCAGCTTGTTGAGCTGCTTCGTCACCTGCTCCAGCGGGGACGACTCGGCGTTGACCACGATGGTGACCCGGGAGACGTCCGGGTTCTCCGTCTCGCCGACGGCGAGGCTGTCGATGTTGAAGCCGCGCCGGGAGAAGAGCCCCGAGACCCGGGCCAGCACGCCCGGCTTGTTCTCCACCAGCACGGAAAGCGTGTGCATAGTCATGGCTGTGTCTCCTTTGTCATGCCCTCATGGCCCTCGCTGCGCTCGGTGCATTCGGTCATGACCGGCACCTTCTCCGTCATGCCCTCATGGCCCTCGCTGCGCTCGGTGCATTCGGTCATGACCTAGATGTCATCCTCGTCGAAGGCCGGGCGGACACCCCGGGCGAACATGATCTCGTCGTTGCTGGTGCCGGCGGCCACCATCGGCCAGACCATGGCGTCCTTGCCGACCACGAAGTCGATGACGACCGGGGCGTCGTTGATCGCCATGGCGGCCTCGATCGTCCGGTCCACGTCCTCGGCGGTCTCGCAGCGCAGCCCGACGCAGCCCAGCGCCTCGGCGAGCTTCACGAAGTCGGGGATGCGGTGCTTGTGGGTGCCGAGCTCGGTGTTGGAGTAGCGCTCGTTGTAGAAGAGGGTCTGCCACTGCCGGACCATGCCGAGGTTGCCGTTGTTGATCACGGCGATCTTCACCGGGATCCCCTCCAGGGCGCAGGTGGCCAGCTCCTGGTTGGTCATCTGGAAGCAGCCGTCGCCGTCCACCGCCCAGACCACCGTGTCGGGCTTGCCGACCTTGGCGCCCATCGCCGCCGGCACCGCGTAGCCCATGGTGCCGAGACCGCCGGAGTTCAACCAGGTGTACGGCTTCTCGTAGGAGATGAACTGCGAGGCCCACATCTGGTGCTGGCCCACCCCGGCCACGTAGATCGCGTCCGGGCCGACGATCTCGCCCAGCCGCTTGATGACGTGCTGCGGGCTGAGCGTGCCGTCGGCCGGCTCCTCGTACCCGAGCGGGTAGCGCTGGCGCAGGTCGTCGAGCTGGGTCCACCAGTCGCCCAGGTCGGCCCGGTGGCCGGCGGACTGCTCCACCGTCACCGCGGCGATCAGCTCCTCGATCACGTGCCGGGCGTCGCCGACGATCGGCACGTCCGCGTGCCGGTTCTTGCCGATCTCGGCGGGGTCGATGTCCGCGTGCACCACCGTGGCGTCCGGGGCGAACGAGTCCAGCTTGCCGGTCACCCGGTCGTCGAACCGGGCGCCGAGCGCCACGATCAGGTCGGACCGCTGCAGGCCGTACACCGCGGCGACGGTGCCGTGCATGCCGGGCATGCCCAGGTGCTGGGGATGCGAGTCGGGGAACGCGCCCAGCGCCATCAGGGTGGTGACCACCGGGATGCCGGTCAGCTCGGCCAACCGGCGCAGGCTCTCCGTGGCGCCGGCCTTCAGCACGCCGCCGCCGACGTACAGCACCGGGCGGCGGGCGGTGGTCATCAGCCGGGCCGCCTCGCGGATCTGCTTGCCGTGCGGGTGCAGGGTCGGCCGGTAGCCGGGCAGGTCCAGGGTCGGCGGCCAGGCGAAGCTGGTCGGCGCCTGGAGCACGTCCTTGGGGATGTCGACCAGGACCGGGCCGGGCCGGCCGGTGGCGGCCAGGTGGAACGCCTCGGCCAGCACCCGCGGGATCTCCTCGGCGGTCTGGACCAGGAAGTTGTGCTTGGTGATCGGCAGGGTGATGCCCTGGATGTCCGCCTCCTGGAAGGCGTCCGTGCCGATCGAGGGCCGCGCCACCTGCCCGGTGATCGCGACCAGCGGCACCGAGTCCATGTACGCGTCGGCGATCGGCGTGACCAGGTTGGTGGCGCCCGGCCCGGAGGTCGCCATGCAGACGCCCACCTTGCCGGTGGCCTGGGCGTACCCGGTGGCGGCGTGCCCGGCGCCCTGCTCGTGCCGGACCAGGATGTGCCGGACGGTGGAGTCGTACAGCGGGTCGTACGCGGGCAGGATCGCGCCGCCGGGAATGCCGAAGACCACGTCGACGCCGAGCGCCTCCAGGGACCGGACCAGCGAGCCGGCGCCGGAGAGCGGGACCGGGCCGGTCTGCCGTACCGCCGGCGTGGCCGGGACGGCGGTCGTACGCGGGGCCGGGGCCTGCTCGGCGGCGCCGGAGTGCTCGGCGGCGGCGCGGGCCCGGCGGGCGGAGTGGGCGAGGGTCTCGGGCGTGGGTCTCGTCATGGCGGTTGCGACCTTCGACTGAAGTGATGGGGCTGACGCAGGCGGTGCGAGGCGGGTCGGGCCCGCCCCGGCGGGTTATCGGCGGCAACAAAAAAGCCCACGTGCAGAACGCACGGGGCCAGCGCACTCTCGACGAGGGAGAGTGCGCTCAGGTAAGTACTCGCGGCGACCACTGGGACGACATGCGGTCAAGCCTGACGCATCTCACGCGATGAGTCAACTGATCCCACATTTTGGTTCACGGAGTGCGACGGATCACCCGGACGGGTGCCCACGGCACGCGGTTCCACCTGCGAAGATCCGCTTCCCGCCGGCTCGCCGGCGCGCT
The DNA here is from genome assembly GCF_040654475.1 of Micromonospora sp. NPDC050686. Taxonomy (NCBI): domain Bacteria; kingdom Bacillati; phylum Actinomycetota; class Actinomycetes; order Micromonosporales; family Micromonosporaceae; genus Micromonospora; species Micromonospora sp. NPDC050686. The sequence goes on along the minus strand of NZ_JBFAID010000038.1, from coordinate 38,080 downwards.
GGGCGGGCAGTGCCGGCAGCGGCGCCGGCCGGGCGCCCGGCGAGGTGGCCGCATCCAGCATCGCCTCCAGGTGCTCGCCCGGCACGCCCCAGCCGAACAGCGCGCCCTGCCCGAACCGGCAGCCGGCGGCCACCACCGCGGCCAGCTCGGTCGGCGTGGTGACCCCCTCGGCGATCACCTCCAGCCCGAGCTGGTGGCCGAGCCGCATGACGATGTCCACCATCGGGGCGAACGCCGGGCCGTCCCGGTCCACCGGACGCACCGGCTCGTGCTCGGCGACCAGCCCGTGGTCGATCTTGAGGATGTCGATCGGCAGCCGGCGCAGCTGACCCAACGACGAGTAACCGGCGCCGAAATCGTCCAGGGCGATCCGCACGCCCGTGCGGCGCAGCGCGGTCAACCGCCGGATCAGCTCGTCCAGGTCGGTGGCGACCGCGTGCTCGGTCACCTCCAGCACCAGCCGCTGCGGCGGTACGTGGTGGGCGCGCAGCGCCTCGGCCACCTGTACGACGTACTCCGGGGCGTGCAGCTCGCGCGGCGAGACGTTCACCGAGACCCACACGTCGTGCCCGTCGGCCAGCCAGCGGGACAGCTGCCAGCAGGCCTGGTGCAGCACCCAGGCGCCGAGCGTGGCGATCATGCCGCACTCCTCGGCGAGCGGGATGAACTCGTCCGGCCGTACGTTGCCCAGCTCCGGGTGGCGCCAGCGCAACAGCGCCTCGGCGCCGACCGGGCGCACCGACGGCAGCGAGGCCACCGGTTGGAAGGCCAGCCGCAGCTCGTCGCGCTCGATCGCGCCGCGCAGCTCGTGCTCCAGCGTGGTACGCCGGCGCAGCAGCCGGTCGTACGCCACGTCGTAGCGCTCGATCCGGTTCTTGCCGCGCTGCTTGGCGTAGCGCAGGGCCAGGTCGGCGTTGCGCTGGAGCAGCTCGACGTCCGGGGCGTCGGGCTGGCCGGCCACCCCGATGCTGACCGAGAGGAAGACCGGCCGGTCCGGTTGCTCGTACGGGAGGGCGAGCAGCCCGAGCAGCCGCTCGGCGACCGGGTCCGCCTCGGCCGGGCGCCCGTGCACCAGCACCGCGAACTCGTCGCCACCGAGCCGGGCGGCCAGGTCGCCGGGGCGCAGGTTGCCGCGCAGCCGCCGGCCCACCTCCTCCAGCACCGCGTCGCCGACGTCGTGCCCCTGCATGTCGTTGACGTTCTTGAAGCCGTCCAGGTCCAGCACGAGCAGCACGCAGGGGACGCCGGCCTCGGCACACCGGTGCAGCGCCCGCAGCAGGCCACGCCGGTTCGCCAACCCGGTCAGCGGGTCGGTGTGCGCCAGCTCGCGGAAGTGCCGTTCCCGCTCGGCCAGCCGGTCGGCGTACCCGCGCACGTCGTTGAGGGTGAGGTATTGCCGGGCGACCAGGGCGAAGCCCTCCAGGCTGCCGGCGACGATGGCCGCCAGGGCGAAGCCGCCGCCCTGCGCCACGTGGTAGATCGCCGAGGCGGCCATGCCGAACATCGGCACGAAGGCGTACCCGCCGTCCCGGCCGATCGGATCGACGTCCAGCTGGCCGGCCGGTCCCACCCGGCGCACCGCGACCGCGCAGGCCGCCAGGCCGGCCGCGGCGACCGCCCCGGCGGCGACGACCACCGCCGGCCCGCCGGCGCAGAGCGCGCCGGCGACGGTGAGGGCGGCCCAGGTGACCACCGAGCCGCCCGCGCCCAGCAGGGCCAGCCGGCCCCGCGGCGCGGCGGAGCGCAGGACCACGATCAGGGCGAGCCCGGTGGTGAGCGCCGCGCTGACCGAGGCGAGCAGGATCGGCGGGCACCCGTCCGGGGTGGCCCCGCCGAGCAGCCGGGTCGGCTCGGCGCAGAGCACCCAGCCGACGAACCAGAGCGCGGTCGCCACGACCACCCCGTCGAGGACCAGCCGGGCGGTCACCGCCCGGCTGGTGGCGGCGCCGGGCAGCCGGAGCAGGCCGGCGCAGAAGGCCAGGCCGCCGAGGGCGCTGCCGGCGGCGATCACGGTGGCCCAGGCCGTACGCATGCCCTGCCGCTCGCCCCAGCCGTCGGCGGCGGCGAGCGTGACCGCGAGCCCGACCACCAGGCTGACCAGCGCGACCCCCGCCGCGACGGTGAGCAGCAGGTGGGCCGAGCGGTGCGCGCCGGCCCGGCGGCCGGTGGACCGGGCCTGCACGGCGACGGAACCGGCGGCGGCCAGCCCGCTCAGCACCGCTGCGGTGACCATGCTCGGCGGGGGCTGCACGCCCTCAACTGTGCCGGATGAGCGCCGCTCGTGGGGCACCGGGTGTGCAACTGTTGGGACACGGGGCGCGTGGGGTCGGCGCCCCGGCCCGGCGGTGCAAGACTGGTAGTCATGCCTGAGCTGCGGTCGAAGACCTCCACCCACGGTCGGACGATGGCCGGCGCCCGGGCCCTGTGGCGGGCCACCGGGATGACCGACGACGACTTCGGCAAGCCGATCGTCGCCATCGCGAACAGTTTCACCCAGTTCGTCCCCGGTCACGTACACCTCAAGGACATGGGCGGCCTGGTCGCCGACGCGGTGGCCGAGGCCGGCGGCGTGGGCCGGGAGTTCAACACCATCGCGGTCGACGACGGCATCGCGATGGGCCACGGCGGGATGCTCTACTCCCTGCCCAGCCGGGAGCTGATCGCCGACGCGGTGGAGTACATGGTCAACGCGCACTGCGCGGACGCCCTGGTCTGCATCTCCAACTGCGACAAGATCACGCCGGGCATGCTGCTGGCCGCGCTGCGGCTGAACATCCCGACCGTCTTCGTCTCCGGCGGCCCGATGGAGGCCGGCAAGACGGTGGCGATCGAGGGCGTGGTGCACTCCAAGATCGACCTGATCGACGCGATGATCGCCTCCTCCAACGAGGCGGTCACCGACGACCAGCTCGGCGAGATCGAACGCTCCGCCTGCCCGACCTGCGGCTCCTGCTCCGGCATGTTCACCGCCAACTCGATGAACTGCCTCACCGAGGCGATCGGTCTGGCGCTGCCCGGCAACGGCTCGACGCTGGCCACCCACGCCGCCCGCCGGTCACTCTTCGTCGAGGCCGGCCGCACCGCCGTGGAGATCGCCAAGCGCTGGTACGACCACGACGACGCTGCGGTCCTGCCCCGGACGGTGGCCTCCCGGGCCGCGTTCGAGAACGCCGTCGCGCTGGACGTGGCGATGGGCGGCTCGACCAACACCATCCTGCACCTGCTCGCCGCCGCCCGCGAGGCCGAGCTGGACTTCTCCGTCGCCGACATCGACGCCATCTCCCGCCGGGTGCCGTGCCTGGCCAAGGTCGCGCCGAACTCGCCGCAGTACCACATGGAGGACGTGCACCGGGCCGGTGGCATCCCGGCCATCCTCGGTGAACTGGACCGCGCCGGCCTGCTGCACCGGAACGTGCACGCGGTGCACTCCCCCTCGCTGGCCCAGTGGCTGACCGACTGGGACGTCCGGGGCGGTTCACCGAAGCCGGCGGCGGTCGAGCTGTTCCACGCCGCGCCGGGCGGGGTGCGCACCACCGAACCCTTCTCCACCAGCAACCGCTGGTCGTCGCTGGACACCGACGCGGCCGGCGGCTGCATCCGGGACCGGGAGCACGCGTACACCGCCGACGGCGGGCTGGCCATCCTGCACGGCAACCTGGCGCCGGACGGCTGCGTGGTCAAGACTGCCGGGGTGCCCGAGGAGTGCCTGACCTTCCGCGGCCCGGCCAAGGTGTACGAGTCGCAGGACGACGCGGTGACGGCCATCCTCGCCAAGCAGATCGTCGCCGGGGACGTGGTGGTGATCCGGTACGAGGGCCCGAGGGGCGGGCCCGGCATGCAGGAGATGCTCTACCCCACCTCGTTCCTCAAGGGCCGGGGGCTGGGCCGGGCCTGCGCGCTGCTCACCGACGGCCGGTTCTCCGGTGGCACCTCCGGCCTCTCCATCGGGCACGTCTCCCCCGAGGCCGCCTCCGGCGGGCTGATCGCCCTGGTGCAGGACGGCGACGAGATCGTCATCGACATCCCTGGCCGGTCGATCTCACTCGACGTGGCACCCGACGTGCTGGACGCCCGCCGGGTGGCGCAGGAGAAGCGGGACCGGCCGTACACGCCGGTGGACCGGCAGCGCCCGGTGTCCGCGGCGCTGCGCGCGTACGCGTCGATGGCCACCTCGGCCAGCGACGGCGCGTACCGGCGGGTGCCGGAGTAGCAGCCGCTGAGGAAAGACCTCCGGCGCGTGGGGCGCCCCGGTCATCACCCGGCACGCCGGCCGGCCCGACCGCCCTGCCCGATCAGGCCGGGGCCTGCGCGAGGACGATCGTCCGGGCGTGCCGGATGGCGGCCGGGGTGTCCGGGAAGACCAGTCCCTCCCGGCGCAGTTCGTCGGCCACGCCGAGGGCGCTGAGCACCTGGTCGTGGCCGGGGGTGATGCCGGAGAGCAGGACGGTGACGCCCCGGCCGCGCAGCCGGTCGACGGCGTCGCCGAGCACCTGGGCGCCGGTGGCGTCGACGGTGGAGACGCGGGACATCCGCAGGATCACCACCCGGACGTCGGCCACCTCGGCCAGTTCCAGCAGGAAGGTGTGCGCGGCCGCGAAGAAGAGCGGCCCGTCCAGCCGGTACGCGACGATGTGCTCGGCGAGCAGCGCGTGCTCCTCGGCGCTGTGCTCGCCGGGGTCGAGGGGCACCTGCTCGAGCTTGGCGCTGCGGGCCACCGCCCGCAGGGCGAGGACGACCGCCACGGCGAGCCCGACCGCCACCGCGGTGACCAGATCCCAGATCACGGTGACCGCGAAGGTCAGCACCAGCACCACGGCGTCGCCCCGGGTGGCCCGCAGCAGCGCCCGCAGCGACCCGGCCTCCACCATCCGGACGGTGGTGGCGAGCAGCACTCCGGCCAGGGCGGCGAGCGGGATGCGGCCGACCAGCGGGGCGGCGGCGAGCACGATCGCGGCGAGTGCGGCGGCGTGGGTGAGCGCGGCGAGCTTCGAGGAGGCGCCGGCGCGCACGTTGACCGCCGTCCGGGCGATGGCGGCGGTCGCCGGGATGCCGCCGAAGATCGGGGATGCCAGGTTGGCCAGGCCCTGCCCGAAGAGTTCCCGGTCGGGGTCGTGTCGCTGGCCGACGGTCATCCCGTCCGCGACGGTGGCCGAGAGCAGGCTCTCCAGGGCGGCGAGGGCGGCCACGGCGAGGGCGCTGGGCAGCAGCGTGCCGACCGCGCCGAGGTCGAGGAAGCCCAGCGACGGCGCGGGCAGCCCCTGCGGCAGGGCGCCGATCCGGACCAGGTCGATCGGGGCCACCTCGGCGAGGACCGTGGCGGCGGCCACCCCGAGCAGGGAGAACGGCACCGCGGGCCGCCACCGGGCGCCGAGCAGCATCAGCGCCGCCACGCCGAGCGCCACCGCGACGGCGGCGGGCCGGGGGTGTACGGCGAAGCGGGCGACCGCGTCGGCGGCCACCGCCCAGACCTTCTCGCCGTGGGCGTCGGTGACGCCGAGCGCCGCCGGCACCTGTTGCAGGGCGATGACCACGGCGATGCCGGCGGTGAAGCCCTCGATCACCGGGGTCGGCAGGTAGCGGACGTACCGGCCGAGGCGGGCGAGGGCGAGGGCGATCAGGATCAGCCCGGCCAGCGCCCCGACCATCAGCACACCCTCGGCACCGAAGCGCTGCACCACCGGCACCAGGACCACGGTCATCGCGCCGGTCGGGCCGGAGACCTGCAGGTTGGAGCCGCCGAAGACGGCCGCGACGGCCCCGGCGACCACGGCGGTGACCAGGCCGGCCGGCGCGCCGAGCCCGGAGGTGACGCCGAAGGCGAGTGCCAGGGGCAGCGCCACCACGGCCACGGTGAGGCCGGCGAGCAGATCACGGCGGGGCGAGCGGCGTGCGGCCGTCCAGTCGTCCTGGCCGGGCAGCAGACCGCCGACCTGCTCCCCGATCAGCCGCACGGCCACGCCGACACGACCACGGCGAGCGGTGGCGGCGCCACCCTGACCGCGCTTCCCGCCGAGCGGACGGGGTGCTGAGCCAGCGCCGGCGGCCGCCCCGGCAGCGGCGGAAGGGCGCCCGGCGTCCGGGATCGCCTCCTGGCCGGGCGCCGGCAACTTCACCGGTCGGTCCCGGAGGCGCGCAGCTCGTCGAGGAGGGCGTCCCGGTCGGTGAGGACCGCGCCGAGGATGCGCCGGCCGGCGGCGAGCAGGTCGGCCACGTCGGGGGTGCTGAGCGCGTACACGACCAGCGCGCCGTCGCGGTGGGAGGTGACCATGCCGGCCCGGCGCAGCACCGCGAGCTGCTGGGAGAGGTTGGACGGCTCCACGTCGATGGCGGTGAGCAGCTCGCGGACCGGTTTCGGCCCGTCCTGGAGCAGTTCGAGCACCCGGATGCGGACCGGGTGGCCGAGGGTGCGGAACAGCTCCGCCTTGGCCTGGTACAGCGGCACCGACAACGTGAGCTCCCTCCCGAACACTCCTGAAGACTTTAGCACTTGCGAAAATCTTCAAGTCCGCGGCGCGAGATGGGCGGCCCCTCCTCTCAGATGTCGTTGACGCAGCGCAGGACCGGACGGGCGGTGAGGGCGGTCGGGTCGAGCGGGGCGGCCGCGAGCACGGTGAAGGTGGCCGACTCCCCGGGCAGCAGGGTGACCAGCGCCTGGTCCACCTCGGCGGACGGGTCGAGGCGGTCGGGGAAGAGGGTCAGGTCGCGCAGCACCGTCCGCGCGGTGACCCGGACCCGCTGGCCCTGGCCGGTCGGCTCGACCGTCGCGTCCCACTGCGCCGCCGGCCAGTCGACCTCCCGGTCCTCGGCGAAGAACCACAGCGCGCGCTCCGCGCCGTCCCCCGCCTCGGCCACCAGCAGCTCCCGCCGGGCGTCCTCCGGCCCGGCCAGGTCCGCCGGCAGCGCCAGCACCACCGAGGAGTACGCGGGAACCTCCACCGCCACCGAGGTCTTCGCCCTCGGCTCGCCGGTCAGGGTGAGCCGGGTGACCGTGGCCGCCGCCCGCCACGCCTCGGCGGTCTCGTTCACCGCCACCAGGGCCGGCCCGCCGTCGCGCGGCTGCACGGTGAGCAGCCGGTCGGCGTACGCCCGGCGCAGCGCGTACCACAGGGGTTTGCGCCGGCCGTCGCCGTCCACCGCGGACCAGGAGGTGACCGGCCAGCAGTCGTTGAGCTGCCAGACGATGGTGCCCATGCAGACCGGCCGGTGCGACCGGAAGTGTTCCACGCCGAGCTGGATGGCGCGGGCCTGGTTGAGCTGGGTGAGGTAGTGCCAGTCGTCGAAGTCGGCCGGCGCCGGCAGGTGCGCGTCGAGCCCGCGCCGCAGCTTCAGGTCGCCGTCGATCGCCTTCTGGTGGTGGGTCATGCCCGGCGAGTCGTGGGCCAGCGGTTCGTCGGAGAGGGCACGGCGCAGGGTGGCGTACGCCGGGGGCGCCTGTTGACATCCTCCTCGTCCTAAAGGACGAGGGTTCCCTCCACGCTGCGGGTGGACCGCGCGGCGTCCGGGTGGGTTACCGCTTCGCCGCGCGGTGCCGGGACGAGTCCCGGTCTTACCTGCGCTCCACGGTCGTTTGAGTTGTCCGCCTGTCCGGCGGCCAACACGTTGATGGCGGCGTTGACGTCCCGGTCGTGGACTGCTCCGCAGGAGCAGTCCCACGCTCGGACGTTCAGGACAATCTTGTCGTTGACGCGGCCACACTGCGAGCACATCCGGGTGGACGGGAAGAACCGATCTACCCGGCCGAACGTGCGGCCGTGGCGTACCGCTTTGTACTCCAGCATCGCGGTGAAGCTGGCCCAGCCCGCGTCGTGCACGGACTTGGCGAGCCGGGTCCGGCCGAGACCGGTCACGCACAGGTCCTCGACGTACACCGCTTGGTTGTCGCGGATGATCCGTGTCGAGAGCTTGTGCTGCCAGTCTCGCCGGGTGTCGGCCACCCGGGCGTGCGCCCTGGCGACCTGGACTACGGCTTTCCTACGGCGGTTGCTGCCCTTGCGCTTGCGCGAGAGAGCCTGTTGCAACCGCTTGAGCTTGCGGGCCGCGCGGCGCAGGAACTTCGGCGCGGCCACCTTCGTGCCGTCCGACAGCACCGCGAAGTGCGTCAGGCCCAGATCGATCCCGACCTCCGAGTCCAGCTCGGGCAGCGGCTCGTCCGTGGTCTGGACGACGAACGAGGCGAAGTACCGCCCGGTCGCGTCCCGGATGATCGTCACGCTGGACGGGTCCGAGGGCAGGGTCCGTGACCAGCGCACGGACACGTCGCCGATCTTCGGCAGTCGCAGGCGGCCGTTGTCGAGGACCTTGAACCGGGCGTTCCTGGTAAACCGGATGGCCTGCTGGCTGTCCTTACGCGACCGGAACCGGGGCAGGGCCACCTTACGGCCCCTGCGCTTGCCCGAGATCGAGGTGAAGAAGTTGCGGTAGGCGGTGTTCAGATCCGCAAGGGCCTGCTGCAACACCACGGCCGACACCTCGCCCAGCCACGCCCGATCCGGGGTCGCCCTGGCCCGCGTGATGACCCGCTTGGACAGCTCAGCGTCCGAGACGTACTTCTCGCCCGCCTCACGGGCCTGCTGGCGCAGCCTGAGCCCGTCGTTGAACACCACCCGCGCGCACCCGAACGCCTTCGCCAGCGCGTTCTGCTGGCCAGGCGTCGGATAGACGCGGAACTGGTAACGGAGCTGCACATCGGACAGTCTCCCATTGGCCTATGACAGATTCCGGGAACGTCCAAATCCGGCAGGCATCGCGTCGACGCGCTGCACGCCCATCTGGTTTTCGTGACGATATTCCGGCACAACGTGTTCACCGGCCGGCACCTGACCCGGACGGCGACGATCATCCGGGACGTCTGCACCAACTTCGAGGCCGAACTGGTCGAGTTCAACGGCGACAACAACCACGCACACCTGCCGGTCAACTACCCGCCCAAAATCGCCGTGGCCCGCCTGGTCAACAGCCTCAAAGGCGTCTCCTCGCGCCACCTACGGCAGGAGCTCCCCGACCTCGCACCCCACTACTACCAGGCCAACAAGCTGTGGTCAGGCTCCTACTTCGCCGGGGCCGCCGGCGGCCCACCGCTGAACGCCGTGAAGCAGTACATCGAACACCAAAACCGCCCCGATCAAGGCACTCCTCGGGCCTAGCGGCCCTCCCAGCACGGGCCTTCACCCCCGGCCTGAAGGCCGGAGCACTAGCCCGCATTCCGGTAGCGCACGTCGAAGCGGTACAGCCGGTTGCGCCAGGTCAGTCGCCGTTCGTCGGCCCCGGAGCCGCCGGCCCCGCGCGGGACGCGGAACGGCGGCCGGGCGGCGCGGGCGCGGCACGCGTGGTGGACATGGTCAACTCCGTGGCCCTGCCGTAACCGTCGAGACCAGGTGGGAGCGCGATCATGCGTGGTGGAGCGCTTTTCCGCGCAGCCGTGAACGGCAGGGTCCGCAGCGGCGGCCGGGGCAGGCCGTACGCTTAACCGCGCAAGTTGCCGTCTCGATCAACGCCCGGCCGGCTTGCGCTAGCGTGAATGGCCGCCGGTGACCCCGGCGGCGCGATCGATCCGCCCCCCGGGGCCGGACAGTGGAGGAGCACGCCGTTGAAGCGGCCGACCATCGCCGATGTCGCCCGGCGCGCCGGGGTCTCCAAGGGCGCGGTGTCGTACGCGCTGAACGGCCAGCCCGGCGTGTCCGAGGCCACCCGCCGGCGCATCCTCGCCATCGCCGAGGAGATCGGCTTCAGTCCGAGCAGCGCCGCCCGGGCGCTCTCCGGCGCCACCGCCAAGGCGGTCGGACTGGCGCTGTGCCGACCGGCCCGGATCCTCGGCATCGAACCCTTCTTCATGGAGCTGATCAGCGGCGTCGAGTCCGAACTGTCGGCCCGCTCGTACGCGCTGACCCTCCAGGTGGTGGCCGACCAGGAGGCGGAGATCGCGGTCTACCGCCGCTGGTGGGCCGAGCGCCGGGTGGACGGGGTGTTCGTCTGCGACCTGCGCACCGACGACCAGCGGGTGCCGGCGCTGGAGGAACTCCAGCTCCCGGCCGTGGTGATCGGCGCCCCGGGGCACACCGGCAGCCTGGCCAGCATCTGGTCCGACGACGCGGCCGCGCTGGTGGAGACGGTGGAGTACCTGGTCGCCCTCGGCCACCGGCGGATCGCCCGGGTGGGCGGGCTGCCGTCGCTGCTGCACACCGAGATCCGTACCGACGCCTTCGCCGAGGTCTGCGCCCGGCTGGGGCTGGCCGAGGCCACCACCGTCTGGTCCGACTACACCGGCGAGGAGGGCGGCCGGGCCACCCGCCGCCTGCTCAGCTCGACGCAGCGCCCCACCGCGGTCATCTACGACAACGACGTGATGGCGATAGCGGGCCTCTCGGTGGCGCAGGAGATGGGCCTCCAGGTGCCCGGCGACCTGTCGATCGTGGCGTGGGACGACTCCCCGCTCTGCCAGCTCGTGCACCCGCCGCTGACCGCGCTCGGCCGGGACATCCCGGCGTACGGGGCGCACGCCGCCCGGCAACTGCTCGCGGTGATCGCCGGCGAGCGGGTCAGCGGGCTCCAGGACGAGACCGCGCACCTCACCCCGCGCGGCAGCACCGCCCCGCCCCGGGCCCAGTGAACCGGTTCAGTGACCACGCCCCGCCGGCCGCAATCACCGGGACGCGGACGGAAACTCCTCCAGGTACGCCTCGACCCGCTCAGCGGTGGCCGGCCGGGCCAGCACGAAGCCCTGCCCGTACCGGCAGCCGGCCCGGCGCGCCCGCTCCACCTGGGCCGGCGACTCCAGCCGCTCGACCGCCACCACCGCCCCCAGCCGGTCGGCCAGGCTGACCACCACGTCGAGCAGCGGGCGCTGCCGGTCGTCCGCCGCGCCCAGCACGTCCGGGTCCACCTTCAGCAGGTCGATCGGGAGCCGGCGGAGCTGCACCAGCGAGGCGTGCTCGGCCCGGAAGTCGTCCAGCGCGATCCGCACCCCCAGCGACCGCAGCCCGGCCAGCCGGGCCACCACCACGGACGGATCCGCGGCGGAGAGCGGCTCGGCCACCTCGATCACCAGCCGCTCGCCGGGCACGCCGTACTCGGCCAGCACCGCCGCGGTCCGCTCGACGAAGTCCGGCCCGGTCAGCTCCGCGGGCGTCACGTTCACCGCCATCCAGAGCGGCGAGCCCGCCTCCGCCCAGTCGGCGAGCTGCCGGCAGGCCCGGCCCAGCACCCACCGGCCCAGCTCACCGGCGAGCCCCAGGTCCGCGGCGACCGGCAGCAGCTCGGCCGGGAGCACGGTGCCCAGCGACGGGCTGCGCCAGCGCAGCAACGCCTCGGTGCCCACCGGGCGGCCGTCGGTCAGCCCCAGCACCGGCTGGTAGACCAGGTCCAGCTCGCCCCGGGCCACCGCGCCGGGCAGCTCCCGTTCCAGGTCCAGCCGGCGGACCAGCTGCTCCTCCAGGTAGCCGTCGTACCACTCGAGCCGGTTGCGGCCCAGCTGGGTGGCGCGACGGCGGGCCAGGTCCGCCTGGCGCAGCACGTCATCCGGCCCGGCGTCGGTGAGCTCCGCCAACCCGATGCTGGCGGCCAGCCGCACGGCGCTGCCGGGCAGCGGGTACGGCTCGGCCAGCGCGGTCAACAGCCGGGCCCCCAGCGCGTACGCCAGCACCGGGCCCGCGCTGGTGACCACCGCGAACTCGCTCGCACCCAGCCGGGCCACCAGGCCGTCCGCCCCGACCTCGGCCCGCAGCCGCTCGGCGGCCTGGACCAGCACCGCGTCCCCGGCGGCCCGGCCGCTGGTGTCGTTGACCCCGCCGAGGCCGGGCAGGTCCACCACGAGCAGCGCGCCGGCGGGGCGGCCGGCGGCCAGCACCCGCAGCAGCTCCACCCGGTTGGCCAGGCCGGTGAGCTGGTCGGTCGCGGCGAGCCGGTGCACCGCCCGCTCCAGCCGCCGCCGCTCACCCACGTCCCGTACGTGCAGCACCAACGCGCCCACCTCGGCCACGCCGCGCTGGTCGGTCACCGTGGACTCGGTCTCCCGCCAGCCGCCGTGCCCGTCGCGCAGCCGGGCGGCCAGCAGCGGCGGCGGGGTGCCGGCGAGCACCCCGGCCAGCAGCTCGGCCGCGCGCGCGGCGTCCGCCGGATGCAGCAGGTCGGTCACCGGACGGTCCAGCACGTCCGCGTCGGTGAGCCCGAACAGCCGGGCCGCGGCCGGGGACTGCCAGCGCACCCGCAACGCCTCGTCCAGCAACAGCACCAGGTCATGCCCGCCGGAGACCAGCGCCCGGAAGTGGGCCTCCTGGGCGCGCAGCCGCTCGGCGTACCGCCGGGCGTCGGCGGCGGAGAGGAGTTCCCGGGCCACCAGTGGCGGGATGACGGTCAGGCCGAGCAGCACGGCCGGCGGGTCCAGCTCCCCCACCACCCACCCGTGCCAGCCGGCGGCCAGGGTGGCGACCGCGGCGGGCGCGGCCACCACGGGCCACCCCGGCCCCGCCGACCGGGGCGGGTCGCCGTCGGCCAGCCGGCCGGCCCCGGCCGCGACGGCCAGCGCGCCGACCAGCACCGGCGGCACGGCGAGCAGCGCCGCCCGGTCCGGCGCCCGGACCACCAGCAGCACCAGCAGCATGCCGAGGCCGAGCAGGGTGGCCGCCGCCCCGGCCCGGCACAGCGCCGCACCGGGCCGGCGCCGCCGGTCGGCCAGCGCGCCGCCGGCGAGGACGGCCAGCGGACCCGCTCCGGCCACGGCCAGCTCGCGCACCCCGGCCGGCAGCTCGCCGGGCGGCAGCAGGACCCAGCCGGCGAAGGCCAGGCTCGCGCCGAGGCTCACCACGTCCACGGTCCGCCGCAGCCGGACCCGCCGGGCCGGCCGGGAGCGCCCCGGCAGCAGGATCAGCGCACCGGCGTGCAGCAGGCCGGTCAGGACCAGCCCGCCGGCGACGACCGCGGGCCGGTGCGCCGGACCGACCAGGGACGGCAGCGCGGTGGCCAGCCGACGCGCCGGCGCGTGGCCCGGCGCCGGGCGAGCCGGCCGCCCGCCGGGGGCGCCACGCCACGGGCCGCCAGCCCGGACAGCCGTACGCCGGCCAGCACGGCACCGGCCGCACCGGCGAGCGCGACCGCGGACAGCGGCGGGACCAGCCCGGCCGCCGAGGTGAGCAGGAGCAGGGCCGCCACCGCCACCACGACCGCCTCCGGCAGCGGCGGTCGGTGGTCGGTCTCGCGGCGGGGGTACGCGACGGGCACGGCGGTCGCCTTCGTGGAGGGGGCACGGGGCGGTGTGACGGGCACGGGGTTGCGGACCCGGCACGCTCACCGTGCCAACGATCCGGGCGGCCGGCGGTTACGCGGCAAATTCGGTGAGCCAGGTCACCCGATGGCGCCGGTCACCCCCTCTGCCGCCCGAGGCCGGCGGCCGGCGTCCGGGGTGGGATCATTCTCGGGTGAGTCGCGCCGACACCCTCCGCTTCCGGCACAACCAGGCGATCCTGGTCGCCGCGATCGTCGCCCTCGTCGGCGCGCTGCCGCTGGCCACCGCCCGGTGGTATCTGCTGCCCGTGCTCCTCGTGCCGCTGGCCGTCGCGCTCTGGGCGGCCCGGGCGGGCACCGACGCCGACCGCACCGAGCTGCGGCTGCGGGCGCTCACCGGGCAGCGCCGCATCCCCTGGGACCGGGTCCGCGAGCTGACCACCGACGCCCGGGGCCGGGCGGTCGTGCGGCTCGCCGACGGCGGGGAGTTCGTGCTGCCGGCGGTACGCCGCGGCGACCTGCCCCGCCTCGTGTCGGCCACCGGCCAGCGCCTCCCCGACGCCGACGCCGGACCCGGTCAGTAGCCGTCGACGACGACGTTGTCCAACGGCTCACCGGCGACGAACCGGCCCAGCTGGGCGCCCACCAGCCGGTACGCCCGCGGCAGCAGCCCCCGCACCGAGCCGGCCACATGCGGGGTGAGCAGCACGTTCGGCAGCTCCCACAGGGGATGGTCGGCCGGCAGCGGCTCCGGGTCGGTGACGTCCAGGGCGGCCCGCAGCCGCCCGGTGGACAGCTCGGCGACCAGCGCCGACGTCCGGGCCACCGGGCCACGGGCGGCGTTGACCAGCAGCGCGCCGTCCGGCATGGCGGCGAGGAACTTCTCGTCGACCAGGCCGCGGGTCCGGTCGGTCAGCGGCACCAGCACCACCACGACGTCGGCCTCCGGCAGCAGCCGCGGCAGCTCGTCGACCGGGTGCACCCCCTCGTTGGGGCGGGCGGTCCGGGCGACCAGGGTGAAGTCGACCTCGAACGGTGCCAGCCGGTCGCGGACCGCCCGACCGATCGACCCGGCGCCGACGATGAGCACCCGCTTGCCGGCCAGCTCGTCGGTCGGGGTGACCTCGGCGTAGGCCCACTCCCGGCGGGCCTGCGCCCGGGCCAGCGCGGGAAAGCCGCGCAGCTGGGACAGGATCGCGGTGACCACCCACTCGGCGGTGGCCGAGTCGTGCACGCCCCGGCCGTCACAGAGGGTGACGCCGGGTCCGACCCGGCCGGCCCAGACGTCCGCGCCCGCCGTGAGCAACTGCACCACCCGCAGGTCGGGCAGCCGGCGCAGCAGGCCGGTCACGTCGCCGGAGGAGAGGAACGGCGGCACCCAGAACCGCACGCCCGCCGGGTCGGACGGCAGCCGCTCCAGGTCGGCCGCCACCTCCACCGTGACGTCGGCGGGCACCTCGCCGAGCAGTTCGCGACCGGCCTCATGGGGGATCCACACCTTCACGTCAGCCGACGATAGCGGTCCCGCCGGACCGCGTCCCATGAGGCACCGACGTCGAGCAGGTATAACGGAGGGTCGGAACCATCATCCAACGCCGCGGCCGAGAAGGAGGCTCATGGCCCACGCCTCTCCCGCCCGCGGGGCCGGCCCGCCCCGGGCCCCGGACCCGGTGCTGGCCGACCCGGACCGGCTGCGCGCCCTCAGCGAGACCGGCCTGGACAACCGCCCCGACGAAGCCTTCGACCGGTTCGCCCGGCTGGTCGGCGCGCTGCTCGACGTGCCGGTCGCGTTGGTCTCCCTGGTCGACGCCGACCGGCAGTTCTTCCCCGGGGCGGTCGGCCTGCCCGAGCCCTGGGCCGAGCAGCGGCAGACCCCGCTGAGCCACTCGTTCTGCCAGCACGTGGTCGACATCCGGATCCCGCTGGTGCTGCCGGACGCCCGGCTGTCCCCCCGGGTCCGCGGCAACCTCGCGATCACCGACCTGAGCGTGGTGGCGTACGCCGGCATGCCACTGACCGACCTCGACGGTCGGGTGCTCGGCTCGCTCTGCGCGATCGACAGCAAGCCGCGGGACTGGACGGCCGACCAGCTGCGCACCCTGTCGGACCTGGCCGCGGCCTGCTCCTCCGAGCTACGGCTGCGGATCGCTCTGGAGAGCGCGGAGGACGCCCGGCGGCGGGCCGAGGAGGCCCACGAGCGGCTCGCCATGCTGGCCGGGATGAGCGAGACCATCACCGGCACCCTCGACGTGGCGACCTCGATCCGCCGGCTGAGCCATGCGATGGTGCCGCTGCTGGCCGACTGGTGCCTGGTGACGCTGGCCGACCGCAACGGCGAGCCGCGTACCGTCTCGGCCGTGCACCGGGACGAGGCCCGGGCCGACGAGGTCGCCCGCTTCGCCGAGCTGATGACGACCGGCCTGACGTCCCGCTCGATCACCCGCTCGGTGCTGCGCAGCGGCCGGCCGGTGCTGGTCAGCGCCGGCACGGTCGCCGACGTGGAGCGGGGCAGCAGCGTGCCGGAGCTGCCCGCCCTGGCCGAGCGGCTCGGCTTCGCCTCCCACCTGAGCGTGCCGATCACGGCGGCCGGGCTCGGCGCCGTGATCGGTTGCATCACCCTGGTCAACGGGCCCGGGCGGCGGCCCTTCGACGCGCGCGACCTCTACACCGCGCAGGACATCGGCCGCCGGGCCGGCCAGGCCGTGGACAACAGCTGGATGTACGGCGAGCAGCGACACGTCGCCGAGGTGCTCCAGCACAGCATGCTCCCCGCGCTGCCGCAGCCGCCGGGGTTGCAGGTGACCGCCCGCTACCTGCCGGTGGCGGACCGGGTCGAGGTCGGCGGCGACTGGTACGACGCGTTCGTGCAGCCCGACGGGGACGTGATCGCCGCGATCGGCGACGTCGCCGGCCACGACATCGAGGCGGCGGCGACCATGGGTCAGCTGCGCAACCTGGTCCGGGGCAACGCCTTCGGCCGTACCGATTCGGTGGCCGAGCAGATGACCCGGCTGGACGAGATGATCCGCGGGCTGCGGATCCCCACCGTCGCCACCGCCGTGCTGGCCCGGCTGCGCCGCGACGCGGCCGGGGGCCTGGCGCTCACCTGGTGCAACGCCGGCCACCCGCCACCCCTGCTGGTGCGGGTCGGGGGCGAGGTGGAGATCCTGTCCGGACGGCAGGAGGGGCTGCTCGGCCTGGCCCGCCCGTCCCGGCGGAGCGACCGGCAGGCCACCCTGGCGCCCGGCGACACGCTGCTGCTCTACACCGACGGGCTGATCGAACGGCGGGACCGGCCGCTGGACGAGGGCCTCGACGAGCTGGTCGGACGGCTCGCCGGCGGCGACCGGCTCCCGGTGGCCGAACTCTGCGACCGGCTGGTCACCGCCGTGGACCGGCGCGAGGACGATCTCGCGCTGCTCGCCATCCGGCCCGCTGATCCCGCCCCCCGTCCGGCGGCGGGCTAGGCTGGGCCGAGTGAGCGCCCGCCCGCCGTACTCCCGTCCCGGCCGCCTCCGCGCGGCGCTCGCCGCGTCCTGCGCGACGCTGCTGCTGGCCACCGCCGGATGCAGCTTCGGCGACCCGCCGCCGGACCCGGCCGGCGAGCCGCCCACCTTCCCCACCCCGTCGGCGACGCCCGGGCAGGGCGGCGTCGGGCAGGAGGTGGTCGCCACCGTGCTGGCCAAGGGGCTTCGGGTGCCGTGGGCCATCGCGTTCCTGCCGGACGGCGGCGCGCTGGTCACCGAGCGGGACAGCGGGCGGATCCTCAAGGTCGGGCCGGAGTCCGGGCCGCAGGGGCTGACCGTCACCGTGGTGCAGACCCTGTCGGAGGTGGCCGCGGCCGGGGAGGGCGGGCTGCTCGGCATCGCGGTCTCCCCGGCGTACGCCGAGGACCGCACCGTCTTCGCCTACTTCACCGGTGACGCGGACAACCGGATCGTGCGGTTCCCGCTCGGCGGCAAGCCGGTCCCGGTGCTGACCGGCATCCCCAAGGCCGGCAACCACAACGGCGGCGGGCTCGGCTTCGGCCCGGACGGTTTCCTCTACGCCAGCACCGGCGACGCGGGCGAGCAGGACGCCGCGCAGGACCGGAAGAGCCTGGCCGGCAAGATCCTGCGGCTCACCCCCCAGGGCCGGCCGGCCCCCGGCAATCCCTTCCCCGACTCGCCCGTCTGGTCGCTGGGACACCGCAACGTGCAGGGCTTCGCCTGGGACGGCGGCAAGCGGATGTACGCGGTGGAGTTCGGCCAGACCACCTGGGACGAGATCAACCAGATCGTCAAGGGCGGCAACTACGGCTGGCCGGTGGTCGAGGGGCGGGGCGGGGACAAGCGGTACCGCGACCCGATCGTGCAGTGGCGGACCTCGGAGGCCTCCTGCTCCGGGCTGGCCGCCACCCAACGCCTGCTGATCACCTCCTGCCTGCGCGGCAAGCGGCTCTGGCTGGTCGAGCTGACCGACACCGGCGGGGTGCTCGGCCAGCCCCGGGAGCTGCTCACCGACCGGTACGGGCGGCTCCGGGCGGCGGCGGCCGCGCCGGACGGCTCGGTCTGGGTCAGCACTTCCAACCATGACGGCCGGGGCGATCCGGTCCCGGAGGACGACCGGATCCTGCGCCTGGTGTTCGGCGAGGGCGGGGCCGGGCGCAGCTGAACGGTCGGCTTCCTACGGGTTTGCCAAGATCCTTCAACGGGCAGGTCAGAATCTCAGCATGGACGGTCAGGAGAACGAGCGGCGCGAGACCGGGGGCGAGCGCACCCCGGCGGCCGGGCGCACCCGGCGCTGGATCGGCCGGGTCCGGCGGCCCGGGCGGCCGAGGCGCGACAGCGGGTGGCGCCGGCTCGGGGTGGCGCTGGCCGTCCTCGCGGTCACCTTCGGCGGGGTGGTCGCCGGCACGTACGCCGGTGGGCATATCTTCACCGACATCGGGCCGTTCCGGGCCGAACTCAGCCTGCGCCCCGCGCTGACCGGCAGCACCACCGTCGACATCCCCCCGCTGGGCGCGCTGATCCTGGACAGCCACGACGGGCCGACCCACCTGACGGTCCAGTTGGGCGCGCTGGACCAGGGCCGTACCGAGGCGTTGATCGATGATCCGGCGAGCATCAGCCGGGCCAGCCAGTCTGCCGTCCAGGACGTCCGGGCCGGGGTGCTGCGCCTGGGCCTGCGTACGCTGGCCTGCGCGGTGCTGGCCACCCTGCTGCTGGCGGCGCTGGCCTTCCGCGACACCCGGCGCACCGCCTGGGCCGGCGGGCTGGCGCTGGTGATCACCGGGGGCAGCCTGGGGCTGGCCGCCGGCACCATGCGACCACAGGCCATCGAGGAACCTCGCTACGAAGGGCTGCTGGTGAACGCGCCGGCGATCGTCGGTGACGCCCGGCGGATCGCCAACGACTACACCAAGTACGCCGAGCAGCTCCAGCGCCTGGTCGGCAACGTCAGCAAGCTCTACACCACCGTCTCGGCGCTGCCGGTCTACCAGCCCGCGCCCGGCACCACCCGGGTACTGCACGTGTCGGACATGCACCTGAACCCGACCGGCTGGCAGCTGATCCGCACCGTGGTCGACCAGTTCGGCATCAACGTGGTGATCGACACCGGGGACATCACCGACTGGGGCAGCGAGCCGGAGGCGTCGTTCGTCAACTCCATCGGCGTGCTCAAGAAGCCGTACGTCTACATCCGGGGCAACCACGACTCGCCCCGGACGGCCGCCGCGGTGGCCGCGCAGCCCAACGCGATCGTGCTGAACAACTCGACCGTCACCGTCGACGGGCTGACAATCGCCGGCATCGGCGACCCCCGGTTCACCCCGGACAAGAACACCTCGCCGGCCGGCAGCGACCTCACCCCGCAGGTGGCGAACCAGGTGATCTCCACGGGCGAACAGCTCGCCGCGACGATCGCCAGATCGCCGCGCCCGGTGAACATCGCGCTGGTGCACGACCCGGCGTCGGCCGGCCCGCTCTCCGGCGCCTGCCCGCTGGTGCTCGCCGGGCACACCCACGCCCGGCAGGTGTCGAAGCTGCCGGAGGTGCCCGGCAAGAAGCCCACCACGCTGATGGTGGAGGGCTCCACCGGCGGGGCCGGGCTGCGCGGCCTGGAGGGCGAGAAGCCCACCCCGCTGTCGATGACGGTGCTCTACTTCGACCAGGAGAAGCAACTCCAGGCGTACGACGACATCACCGTCGGCGGCACCGGGCAGGCCCAGGTCAACCTGGAGCGGCACGTCATCAAGAACCCGGCCGAGGGTGACGCGGTGCCGGTGACGCCGACGCCGACCCGGGGCGGCTCCGAGTCACCGGTCCCCCCGAGCGGCACGGCGCCGAGCCCGACCGCCACCCGCTGAGCCGTCGTCCCACCCCACCCCCGGCCCGCCCCGCACCGTCACCCTCCGCCATCAGTCCCGACCTTCACTCCGGCCGGCGCCCACCCCTTCGGCCGCCTTTGCTCTGCTTCAGCGGACGCAACAGTTACCGCTTGCAGTCGGGCAGGAGCGAGGGTGAGGCGCTCCGCACCTGGTCAGAGCCGGTGTTGCGGGGGGTGAAGCAGAGCAAAGGCTCGACGAGGGCAGTGCGGCGGAGCCAGGACGATCACGCTCCGCAACGATCACTTCCCGTGACAGCCGCCCGGCACGAACGTGGCCAGGGACGCCCGCACGGCCTCGGGGACGGCAGTCAGCGCAACGACAGGGCGGTCAGCGCAGCGACAGGGCGGCCAGGGCGGCGTTGACGATGCTTCCGGGCAGCAGGTCGTGCAGCTCGTACAGCTCGCGGACGCTGCCCGACTGGCCGAACTCGTCCACCCCGAGCGGGACCGCCGGGGCGGCCAGCGCCGAGCCGAGCCAGGCCATCGCGTGCGAGGCCGCGTCGTGCACGGTCACCACCGGCACCCGCTGGGCGAAGGCGGAGCGCAGCGCGCCCGGCACGCTCGGCACGGTCGCCGTCCGCACCCCCTGGCGCAGGGTCCGCTGCCAGGCCCGGTAGAGCCGATCCAGGCTGGTCACGTCGACCACGTGCGCCGCGACGCCCTCCTCGGCCAGCTCCGCCGCCGCGGCGAGGACCTCCGGCAGCACCGCGCCGGAGGCCGCCAGCTGCACCTGCGGGGCGTCCACCAGATCCGGGTACGCCTGGTGCGCGTCCACCAGGCGGTACGCCCCGGCGACCACCTGCCGGCGCAGCACCGCGTCGCCGATCCGGGCCCGCGCCGCCTCGAACGGCGCCTGGTCGACCGGACGGGTGCTGAGCCGGAAGTAGTACGCGCCGTCCTCGGCGGGCGCGGCCGTGGTGGCGGGCGCCCCGCCGCCGGCGATCTGCCCCAGCGCGTCGCAGAGCAGCCAGTCCAGGCTGGCGGCGTACGCGGGCTCGACGAAGGTCACCCCGGGTAGCTCCAGGCCCACGCTGGCGGTGATCGTGGACTGGTGGGCGCCACCCTCGGGGGCCAGGGTGATGCCCGACGGGGTGCCGGCCACCACGAACCGGGACCCCGAGTAGGTGCCGTAGAGGAACGCGTCCAGGCCGCGCAGCACGAACGGGTCGTAGACCGTGCCCACCGGCAGCAGCGGCTGCCCGGACAGGTCCCACGACAGCCCGAGCTGGCCAAGCAGCAGGAACAGGTTCATCTCCGAGATGCCCAGCTCGATGTGCTGCCCCGCCGGGCTCTCCGTCCAGCGCAGCATCCGGTCCTCGGACCAGGAGCGCTGCTCGGTCGGGGCGAACACGCCGGTCTTGTTGATGAACCCGGCCAGGTTGGTGGAGGTGGCCACGTCCGGCGCGGTGGTCACCAGGTAGGGCGCGACCTGCGGATCGCGGGCCAGGTCCACCAGCACCCGGCCGAAGACCTCCTGGGTGGAGACCGGCTTGTTGACGCGTACCCGGGTGGTTTCCGGAACGGCGACCCCCAGCGCCCGCTCGCGCGGCGCGCGGGACAGCGCCTCCCGGCGCTCGCCGGCCCGGATGCCGGCCGGGGACGCCGGGTCGAGGCGGTCCCACTCGGTCTCCGCGGTCAGGCCCAGCTCGGCCCGGAACGCGTCGACCTGCTCCGTGGTGAGCAGCGCCGAGTGGTTGCGCGGGTTGCCGGCGATCGGCAGGCCCCAGCCCTTGACCGTGTACGCGAAGACCACGCTGGGCCGGTCGGTGACGGCGTCGCACTGGGCGTAGGCGTCGAGCAGCGCCTCGGCGTCGTGCCCGCCCAGGTCGGTGACGAGCGGGCCCAGTTCGTCGTCGGGGATGCCGGCGATGAACTCCGCGATCCCGGCCGGCGCCCCGTCCAGGAACTGCTTGCGCAGGGCCGGCCCGGTCAGCCCGAACAGCGACTGGTACTGCTCGTTCGGCATCAGGTCGATCCAGTCGCGCAGCGCCGCGCCGCCCGGCCGGGCGTACGCCTCGGCCAGCTTGCGGCCGTACTTGACCTCGACCACGTGCCAGCCGGCGGCCTCGAACTGACCCCGCCACTGATTGATCCGGATGCCCGGGACGACCCGGTCCAGCGACTGGCGGTTGAAGTCGACCAGCCACATCACGTTGCCCAGCCCGGTGGTGGCCGGGTCGGCGACCGCCTCCCAGATGTTGCCCTCGTCGAGTTCGGCGTCGCCGATCAGCGCGACGAACCGGGAGTGCGGGCGCTCGCCGAAGTGCGCGTCGACGTAGCGGCGGGTGACCGCGGCGAACAGCGGCGCGGCGGCGCCCAGGCCGACCGAGCCGGTGGAGAAGTCCACCTCGTCCGGGTCCTTGGTCCGCGACGGGTACGACTGGAGCCCGCCCCGCGCCCGCAGCTTCGGCAGGTACGACCGGTCGAGGTTGCCCAGCAGGTACTGGATGGCGTGGAAGACCGGCGAGGCGTGCGGCTTGACCGCGACCCGGTCCTCGGCGTCCAGGTGGGCGAACCAGAGCGCGGTCATCGCGGTGACCAGCGAGGCGCTGGACGCCTGGTGGCCGCCGACCTTCACCCCGTCGCCGGTGTCCCGGTCGTGGTTGGCCGCGTCCACGATCCGGGTGGCGAGCCAGAGCACGCGGCGCTGGATCTCGTCGAGGACGTCGAGGTCGTGCTGCTTCACGGGTGACTCCATCCGGGCGTCGCCGTTGACGCCCTCGCGAGGGGATGCGGGTGCAAGGCGGGGCCCCCGCTCAACGCATTCGGTATAGGCGGGGGCCCCGCCTATCGCATTCTGCAAGTAGGCGGGGGCCCCGCTTAACACACGTCAGGCGCCGAGGCGGGCCAGGATCAGCTCGCGGACGGTCTTGGCGTCGGCCTGGCCGCGGGTGGTCTTCATGACCGCGCCGACCAGGGCGCCGGCCGCCGCGACCTTGCCACTGCGGATCTTGTCGGCGATGTCCGGGTTGGCGGCGATCGCCTCGTCCACGGCGGCGGTGAGCGCGCCGGTGTCGGAGACCACCTCAAGGCCCCGGTTGGTCATGATCTCGGTCGGCGAGCCCTCGCCGGCCACCACGCCCTCCAGCACGGCACGGGCCAGCTTGTCGTTGAGCTTGCCCGCGTCGACCAGCCCCTGCAGCTCGGCCACCTGGGCCGGGGTGGCCCCGATGTCGGCCAGCTCCACGCCGGTCTCGTTGGCCCGGCGGGACAGCTCACCCAGCCACCACTTGCGGGCGGCGGCCGGGGTGGCGCCGGCGGCCACGGTCGCCTCGATCAGCTCGACCGCACCGGCGTTGACCACCGACTGCATGTCCAGGTCGGACAGGCCCCAGTCCTGCTGGATCCGCTTGCGGCGCAGCCGCGGCAGCTCCGGCAGGGCGGCCTTCAGCTCGGCCACCCACGCGGTGTCCGGGGCGAGCGGGACCAGGTCCGGCTCCGGGAAGTACCGGTAGTCGGTGGCGGTCTCCTTGGACCGGCCGGGAGTGGTGTCGCCGGTGTCCTCGTGGAAGTGCCGGGTCTCCTGGGTGATCCGGCCCCCGGCGTCGAGCACGGACGCCTGGCGCAGCATCTCCGAGCGGACCGCCCGCTCCACCGAGCGCAGCGAGTTGACGTTCTTGGTCTCGGTCCGGGTGCCCCACTCCTCGCCCGGCAGGTTCAGGGAGGTGTTGACGTCACAGCGCAGCGAGCCCTCCTCCATCCGGACGTCGGAGACGCCCAGCGAGCGGAGCACGTCGCGCAGCTCGGTGACGTACGCCCGGGCGATCTCCGGCGCGAGCGCGCCGGTCCCCGGGATCGGCTTGGTGACGATCTCCACCAGCGGGATGCCGGCCCGGTTGTAGTCGACCAGCGACTCGGTGGCGCCGTGGATGCGGCCGGTGGCGCCGCCGACGTGCAGCGTCTTGCCGGTGTCCTCCTCCAGGTGCACCCGCTCGATGCCGATCCGCACCAACTCGCCGTTGACCTCGACGTCCAGGTAGCCGTCGACGCAGAGCGGCTCGTCGTACTGGCTGATCTGGAAGTTCTTCGGCATGTCCGGGTAGAAGTAGTTCTTCCGGGCGAACCGGCACCACTCGGCGATGGAGCAGTTCAGCGCCAGCCCGATCTGGATGGTCGCCTCGATGGCCGCCTTGTTGGCAACCGGCAGCGAGCCGGGCAGTCCCAGGCAGACCGGGCAGACCCGGGTGTTCGGCTCGCCGCCGAAGTCGGTCGGGCAACCGCAGAACATCTTGGTGTTCGTGCCCAGTTCGACGTGGGTCTCCAGGCCGATCACCGGTTCGAAGCGCGCGACGACCTCGTCGTACGCGGGCAGTGTCGTCGTCATCTGAGCTCCAGGCGCGATCCGGACAGAACCGTTCCAGCCTAATGGGGCTGCCGGTGATCATCGCGCCCGGGTTTCGTCCCGCCCGCCGGCCCTCGGCGTGGCCGCGCCGGCGCCCGGGTAGGGATCGACCACGACGAACCCGCGGACCGCCTCGCTGCTGCTCTCCCGGTCGTGGCTGCTGGCGCGCGACGCGGGCGTCGTCGTCCGGGTGGTGGCGGCGGTCGGCGTGCTCTGTGCGGTGGTGCTGCTCCGGTCGCAGGGCTGGCGCCGGCACGTCCCGCGGGGCGGCCGGTGGCCGCCCCGCGGGGGCAGGATCACAACGCCGGCGGGGTGAGCGTGCCGACCACGGACTCCAGGGCGGCGGCCACCCGGTACATCCGGTCGTCCGCCATCGTCGGGGCCATCACCTGCAGGCCCACCGGCAGCCCGTCGGCCAGCCCGCACGGCACCGAGATGCCCGGGCCGCCGTACAGGTTGGTGGGGATGGTGAACAGGTCCGCCAGGTACATCTGGTACGGGTCCGAGGTGCGCGCGCCCATCTCGAACGCCACGAACGGCGTGGTCGGCGAGATGAGGGCGTCCACCTGCTCGAACGCGGCGGTGAAGTCCCGGGTGATCAGCGTCCGGACCTTCTGCGCCTGGCCGTAGTAGGCGTCGTAGTAGCCCGAGGAGAGCGCGTACGTGCCGAGCATGATCCGGCGCTTGACCTCGGGGCCGAAGCCGGCGTCCCGGGTCAGCGACATGACCTCCTCCAGCGACCGGTTGCCGTCGTCGCCCTCGCGCAGGCCGAACCGGACCCCGTCGAAGCGGGCCAGGTTGGAGGAGCACTCGCTCGGCGCGATCAGGTAGTACGCCGGCAGCGCGTACCGGAAGTGCGGGCAGGAGACCTCGACGATCTCGGCGCCCAGCTTGGTCAGCGCCTCCACCGCGTCCCGGAACGCGGCCAGCACGCCCGGCTCGGCGCCCTCGCCGGAGAACTCGGTGACCACGCCCAGCTTCACACCGGTCAGGTCGCCGGTCGCGCCGCGCCGGGCCGCGGCCACCACGTCCGGCACCGGCTGCGGGACAGAGGTGGAGTCGCGCGGGTCGTGGCCGCCGATCACCTGGTGCAGCAGCGCGGCGTCGAGCACCGTACGGGCGCACGGGCCGGGGGTGTCCAGCGAGGAGGAGAACGCCACCAGGCCGTACCGGGAGGTGCCGCCGTAGGTGGGCTTCGCGCCGACGGTGCCGGTGACCGCGCCGGGCTGGCGGATCGAGCCGCCGGTGTCCGAGCCGATGGCCAGCGGCGCCTCGCACGCGGCCAGCGCGGCGGCGCTGCCGCCACCCGAGCCGCCCGGGATCCGGCCCAGGTCCCACGGGTTGTGGGTCGCGCCGTACGCGGAGTATTCCGTGGAGGAGCCCATCGCGAACTCGTCCATGTTGGTCTTGCCGAGCATCACCGTGCCCGCCTCGCGCAACCGCTGCACGATCGTCGCGTCGTACGGCGGGCGCCAGCCCTCGAGGATCTTCGACCCGACGGTGGTCGGCACGCCCTTGGTGGTGAGCACGTCCTTCACGGCGACCGGCACGCCGGCCAGCGGGCCGAGCTGCTCGCCGGCGGCCCGGCGCTCGTCGACCGCCCGGGCGGCGGCGAGCGCGCCCTCGGTGTCGACGTGCAGGAAGGCCCGCACCCGGTCGTCGACCGCGGCGATCCGGTCCAGGTGGGCCTGGGTCACCTCGACCGCCGAGGTCTCGCCGTCGGCGACGAGGGCGGCGATCTCGGTCGCCGTCTTCTTGATCAGCTCGCTCATGACGCCACATCCTCGTCCAGGATCCGCGGGACGCGGAACCGCTGCTCCTCGGCGTCCGGCGCACCGGACAGCGCCTCGGCGGGGGTCAACCCCGGCACCACCACGTCCTCGCGGAGCACGTTCGTCAGCGGTACGGAGTGGGAGGTCGGCGGGATGTCCGCCGCGGCGACCTCGCCGACCTGCGCGACCGCCTGGAGGATCACGTCGAGCTGGCCGGCGAAGGTGTCCAACTCCTCCTCCGTCACGGCGAGCCGCGACAGTCGCGCCAGGTGCGCGACCTCCTCGCGGGAGATGGCGGCCATCGGTGCCCCCTTCGTGGCTGTCCTGCTGGAACTTCCGGTCACGCCGACCGCGCGACGGTCGGGCGATGACGCGCGGTGACCGGAGCGAGTCTATTGTCCCGCGCTCGCGCCGGGTCCTCCGACTCCCCCTCCCCGGGTCGCCATGCCGGGCGGGCGCCCGCCACGGCGGGCATCCGCGAGCGCCGGCCCGGTGCGGCGAAGCCGAGCAACCTGCGGCGACAACGCCGTCAGGCTTGACCCGGCGCGGGCGGGCTGCCCGGAGCCCCTGACGTGGTGCGCCTCGTCGGTTCTGCCGACCGCGGCTGGTCCGGCTCAGCGGGTGGGGCGGCGGCGGCCCTGTTCCTCGACCGGCACCGTCGGGCGCACCGGCCGGTAGCGGGCCAGCCACCCGGTCAGCTCCTCGGCGGGCATCGGCCGGGCGTAGAACCAGCCCTGGGCCACGTCGCAGCCGGCCGCGTGCAGCAGCCGCCAGGTCCGCTCGTCCTCCACGCCCTCGGCGACCACCCGCAGGCCGAGCGCGCCGGCCAGCTCGATCATCGACCGGACGATGGCCGCGTCGTCGGCGTCCTCGGCCATGCCCAGCACGAACGACCGGTCCACCTTCACCTCCGACAGCGGCAACCGGCGCAGGTGCTGCAACGACGAGTAGCCGGTGCCGAAGTCGTCCAGCGCTATGCCCACCCCGATCCGGTGCAGCCGGGAGATGGTGGCGAGCACCCGGCGCGGGTCGGCCATCAGCGCCCCCTCGGTGATCTCCACCTGGAGCCGGTCGGGCCGTACGCCGAAGCGGGTGAGCCGGTCGTCGATCTGGTCGGCGACCTCGCCGGTGTGCAGGTCCCGGACGCTGACGTTCAGCGCCGCCCGCAGGTCGGTGCCGGCGGCGGTCCACTTGGCGAGCTGCTCGACCACGTCGTCGACCACCCGGCGGGTGAGCAGGCGCATCACGGCGCTCTGTTCAGCCACCTGGATCAGTTCCCCCGGGTCGACCATGCCGCGCCGGGGGTGCCGCCAGCGCAGCAGCGCCTCCACGCCGACCACCTCGCCGGTGGCGATGGCGATCTGCGGCTGGTAGTACATCGTGATCTCGCCGACCTCGGCGTCCGGCCGCCGCTCCTCGACCCCGGCGGCCGGCACGGCCCCGGCGGCCGGTCGGTCGGTGACCGGGTCCGCACCCGCCCCAGAAGGGGTGCCGCCCGCTCCGGTCGGGGCAGCTTCCGCGCCGGCGGGCGGGGCGCCCTCGGCGGCCCGACCGACCTCGACACCGGCCGACGGTGCAGCCGCCGAGCCCGCCACGCGGCGCCCGTCGCCGTCCGGGGTGACGTCGGTCCCGGCGCCGACGTCGTCGGCCGCTCCGTTGGCGCGGGCCGCGGCCCGGCGGCGGATCGGGTCGGCCCCGGTGACGATCCGGTTGATCAGCTCGTCGGTGCCGGCCAGTTCCACCGGGTCCCGGCGGCGACGGCTCCACCGGCGGGACGAGGCCGGCGGGGCGGTCGGCACCACGTCGGCCCCGGCGGGCAGCACCACGTCGGTCCCGGCGGGCAGCGCCGCGCCGTCCCCGCCCCGCACCCCGCCGGTACGCTCGCCGTCGCCGGCCGGGCCACATTCCAGCACCCGCCGCAGGTCGGCCAGGAGGGCCAGCCGCTCGGCCGAGTTGTGGTCGGACTCCGGCGTGTAGACGGCGATGGTGTCGTTGCGGTGCTTGGCGTCGTACATCGCCACGTCGGCGTGCCGCATCAGGGTGGCGTAGTCCTCGCCGTGGTCCGGGAAGACCGCGATGCCGATCGAACCACCGACGTCCAGCGGGAGCCCGTCCAGCGAGACCGGCTCCACCAGCGCCCGGACCACCCGCTCGGCGAGTTCCCGCGCGTGGTCGGGCCCGCCGAGCCGGGTACTGACGATGGCGAACTCGTCCCCGCCGAGCCGGGCGAGCAGGTCCCCGGGGCCGACCGCGTCGGTCAGCCGGGCACTCACCTCGACCAGCAGCCGGTCCCCCACCGCGTGCCCGAGCGCGTCGTTGACGTGCTTGAACCGGTCCAGGTCGATGAGCAGCAGCGCCAGGTGGGCGTCCGGGTCGCCCCGGGCCACCCGTTCCGCGTGCAGATGCACCTGCTCGACGACCTCCGCCAGCAGCGCCTTGCGGTTCGGCAGGCCGGTGAGCGGGTCGAGGGAGGCGAGCTGCTCCTGCTCGGCGGAGAGCCGGGCCATCCGGTAGACCGCGAAGAGCGGCACCAGCACCAGCGGGATCAGCGCCGCGCTGGCCCGGGCGGCGGCGACCAGCACCGGGGCCAGCAGCAGCAGCGACCCGGTGGAGTGCAGCTCGTACGCCAGCCCCTGCCGTACGCCCGGCCACCACCGCTCGCCGAAGCGCAGCCGTATGGCGGTGCTGACCAGGCCGTAGTTGACCAGGAACCAGGCGGCGGTGGCGCCCCCGACGGCCGCCACCTCCGTCCAGTGCAGCCGGACGCCGTCGAAGAGTTCACCCGGGCCGAGCCGGGTGACCAGGTACGCGGCGGCGAGGGCCATCGCGTACTGGGCCGCGTTGAAGCCGGTACGCCAGACGGCGTGCCGCATCCGCCAGCCGGAGACGGCCACCGCCACCGCCTGCACCGCCACCGCCGGTCCCAGACCCCAGCCGAGCAGGATGGCGAAGGTGAAGCAGGTGGAGAGGAAGACGGCGGAGGACTCCCGCCGCCCGGGCGGTACGAAGGGCCGCGCGTCACAGGCGACGGCGAGCGCCGCCATCGTCCAGAACGCCGCCGGCAGGTCACCCAGCCGGCCGGGCAGGGCGGCCACCGGGCCGGCCGACACCAGCACGGCCAGCGCGCCGACCCCGAGCACGAACCCGAAGAACGGCGTCGCCCGCCCCGGTGGCACCGAGTTTCGGGGGTCGCCGGTCTCCATCGCACCTCCCGCGGCAGGATCGCGGCGGGCCGGTCCGCCCGCCATGCCCCCATGAAAGCCCTGACGGGTTGATTTCCCGATGCGACAGTCACGAATCGGTCGTAGTCGTAATTAAGTTGGTATACGCCACCGCAGCGCCGGGCGCGACCACCTCGACGCCGGACCGGCCACACCCGGGGGATCAGCCCTCGACGGTGGCCACCTCGCGGGCCGCCTCCGGACCGCCGTCGAGCAGCACCTGGAAGCCCGCCTCGTCGAGCACCGGCACCTTGAGGCTGGCCGCCTTGTCGGCCTTGGAACCCGGATTTTCCCCCACCACCACGAAGCCGGTCTTCTTGGAGACCGAGCCACTCACCTTGCCGCCCCGGCTCTGGATCGCCTCCGCCGCCTGGTCCCGGGAAAAACCGGCGAGGGTGCCGGTCACCACCACGGTGACCCCCTCCAGCGGGCGCGGCCCCTCCTCGCCGGCCTCCTCCGCCATCCGTACGCCGGCCCGGTGCCACTTGTCGACCACCTCGCGGTGCCAGTCGACGGCGAACCACTCCTTGATGCTGGCGGCGATGGTCGGGCCGACACCGTCCACCGAGGAGAGCTCCTCCTCGGTGGCCGCCTCGATCGCGTCGATCGAGCGGAAGTGCCGGGCCAGGGCCTGCGCGGCGGTGGGCCCGACGTGCCGGATGGAGAGACCGACCAGCACCCGCCACAGGTCGCGTTCCCGGGCCACGGCGAGGTTGTCCAGCAGCTTGGTGGCGTTGCTGCCCAGGCTGCCGTCCTTGTTCACGAAGAACGGGGAGTTGGCGAGCTGGTCGGCGGTGAGGCCGAACAGGTCGCCCTCGTCGTGGATGATCTCGGCGTCGAGCAGCGCGGACGCGCCCTTGTAGCCGAGCACCTCGATGTCGAAGGCGCCCCGGCCGGCCAGGTGGAACACCCGCTCCCGCAGCTGCGCGGGGCAGCTGCGGGAGTTCGGGCAGCGGATGTCGACGTCGCTCTCCTTCGCCGGGGCGAGCGGGGTGCCGCAGGCCGGGCAGGAGGTGGGCATCACGAACGGCCGGGCGTCGGCGGGGCGCAGGTCCGTCACCGGGCCGAGCACCTCGGGGATGACGTCGCCGGCCTTGCGCAGCACCACCGTGTCGCCGATCAGCACGCCCTTGCGCTCCACCTCACGCGCGTTGTGCAGGGTGGCCAGGGCGACCGTGGACCCGGCCACCCGCACCGGTTCGAGGACGGCGAACGGGGTGACCCGGCCGGTCCGGCCGACGTTCACGTCGATGTCGAGCAGCTTGGTGGTCACCTCCTCCGGCGGGTACTTGAAGGCGATCGCCCAGCGCGGCGCGCGGCTGGTCGAGCCGAGCCGCCCCTGGATGGCGACCGGGTCGACCTTGACCACCACGCCGTCGATCTCGTGCTCGACGTCGTGCCGGTGCTCGGCGTACCAGGCGATGTATTCCGCCACCCCGGCCAGGTCGGGCACCACGCGCCAGCGGTCGCTGGTCGGCAGCCCCCACGCCTTCAGCGCCGCGTACGACTCGGACTGGGCGGTCGGCTGGAAGCCCCTGCGGGCGCCGATGCCGTGCACCACCAGGCGCAGCGGCCGGGAGGCGGTGATCCGCGGGTCCTTCTGCCGCAGGCTGCCGGCGGCGGCGTTGCGCGGGTTGGCGAACGGCGCCTTGCCCTGCTCGACCAGGCCGGCGTTCAGGTCGGCGAAGGCGGCCACCGGGAAGTAGATCTCGCCGCGCACCTCAAGGAAGCCGGGCACGTCCGGGAAGTCGTCGGACGGGGTGAGCCGGGCCGGCACGTCGGCGATGCTGCGCACGTTGGCGGTCACGTCCTCGCCGGTGCGGCCGTCGCCGCGGGTCGCGGCCCGGACCAGCCGGCCCTTCTCGTAGGTCAGGTTGATCGCCAGCCCGTCGACCTTCAGCTCGCACAGGTAGGGCACCGGGCCGCCGGCGTCCCGCTCGACCCGCTCGGCCCAGAGCGCCAGTTCCTCGTCGGCGAAGGCGTTGTCCAGCGAGAGCATCCGCTCGGCGTGCGCGACCGGGGTGAAGTCGGTGGAGAAGGTGCCGCCGACCCGCTGGGTCGGCGAGTCCGGCGTGCGCAGCGCCGGGAACTCCGCCTCCAGCGCCTCGAGCTCGCGCAACTGCCGGTCGAAATCGGCATCGGAGATGGTCGGCGCGTCGAGCACGTAGTAGCGGTACTGGTGCTCGGTGAGCTCCTGGCTGAGCGTGGCGTGCCGCTCCCGCGCCTCGGGGGTCGGCTCGGCGCCCGCCGCCGCCTCCTGGGCGGGGCTGACCTCTTGAGATATCGCTTCTTCGGACACCGCTGACCTCCGTGATCACGCTACCGGAGCACCGTATCGGTCGGGTGGGACAACCCGCGTCCCCGCCCGCCGCGCCCACCGGGCGAGCGGGCGTGGACCGTGCGAGGATCGCCGCACGCCGGCGGTTCGCCGGGCGCCGACCGGCGGTGGAGAGGCGGGAGTACGGGATGCCCGAGTGGCTGTGGTGGGGACTGCTGATCGTCCTGGCGGTCGCCGCCGGCTGGGCGTGGAACGCGTGGCGCGGACGGGGTGGGGCCGGCCCGCGTACCGGCCCGGAGCGGGACCGGCCCGCCCGCGACCGGCGCCGGCCGACCGCGCCGCCGCGACCACGGACCCCGGCCGGTACGCCCCGGCCCGGCGAGATCTGGTGGGCCGACGTCCCGTACGCCGACGGCAGCGGCTCGAAGGTGCGCCCCTGCCTAGTGCTGCGGGCCGGCACCGGCGACGCCGAGGTGCTCAAGATCACCAGTCAGGACAAGAGCGGCCGGGACGACCACGTCCGCATCCCCACCGCCGAGTGGGACCCGGGCGCGGAACACGACAGCTGGCTCGACCTCGCCGAGCCGCTGCCGGTGCCGCGCACCGCGTTCGAGAAGCGGGCCGGGAGCTGCGACCCGCAGCTGTGGCGCCAGGTCCGGCGGCTGCACGCTCGGCGGAGCCCCGCCTGACCGGGCGGGCCTGCCGGCACCGCCCCGATTCCGCGATGCTGGTGCCGTGACCCGGCCCACCACCGCACCGCTCGGGTGGCCGCGTCGGCTGGTGGCCGCCACCGTGTCGCTCGCGGCCCTGCCGCTGCTGCCGCTCCTCGGCTACCGGCTCGCCTGGTTCGCCCCGTACGCCGACCCGGGGGTCACTGTCCACGCGCCGGGCGCGGCACCGCCACCGCCACACGCCACCACCGTCTGGTACGCGCTGCTCGCCACCGTGGTCACCACCACCATCGCCCTGGCGCTCGCCTGGCGCCGGTTGCGCCACCCCGCCCCCGCCTGGTGGCTGCTCCCGACCGGCGCGCTGGCCTGCCTCGGCTGCGCCACCCTCCTGGCCGACCGCCTCTACTGACCGACCCCGCCGGTCGGCACGGTGTCGCCCGGCCGGTCCCAGCCCGCGGCGAGCGTGGCGAGCTGGTCGGTGTACTCGATGCGGGCGGCCCACCCTTCGGGCCAGCCGGCCAGGCCGTGCGCGGCACCGACGAAGGCCCCGGCCAGAGCGGCGATCGAGTCCGAGTCGCCGGCCGTGGTCGCGCCCCGGGCCAGCGCCGCCACCGGGTCGTCGGGGTGGCGCAGCGCGCAGAGCAGCCCGGTGGCCAGCGCCTCCTCGGCCACCCAGCCCTCCCCCGTGTGCCGGCACGGATCGCCGCCGTCGTCGGCCCGGCCCAGCGCGTCGTCCAGCCGGGCCAGCGCGTCGAGGCACTCGTCCCAGCCGCGGGCGATGAACTCCTCCGGCGTGCGCCCGCCGCAGCGCTGCCACAGGTCGCCCAGCCAGTCGGCCCGGTAGACGGTGCGCTGCGCGTGGGCCCGGGCGACGAGCCGTTCCGGCAGGTCGGTGAGCGCCGCGCCGTCGCACAACAGCCGGACGGCGTACGCGGTCAGCTCGCTGGCCGCCAGGCCGGTCGGGTGGCCGTGGGTCAGGCCGGCCTGGAGCTGCGCCAGCCCGGCCAGGGTGTCCAGGTCGGTGTCGAGCAGCCCGACCGGGGTGACCCGCATGTTGGCGCCGCAGCCCTTCGAGCCGGCCACGCTGGCCTCCTGCCAACGGACGCCCCGGGCCAGCTCCCCGCAGGCGCGCAGGCAGGTCATGCCCGGGGCGCGGTTGTTGTCCGGGCTGACCGACCACTCGACGAAGCGCCGCCGCAGCAGCGGCTCGATCTCGGCCGGGGTGTGCCCGGAGGCGTCGTGCAGCGCCCAGGCCACCGCGAGCGCCATCTGGGTGTCGTCGGTGACCAGGGCGGGCGCCCCGACCAGCTCCCGGGGGCCGGCCGGGCCGTACCGGCGGACGATCTCGGCCACGGTCAGGAACTCGGTGGGCCGGCCCAGCGCGTCGCCGTAGGCGAGCCCGAACAGCGAGCCGGCGGCCCGGCGGGGTGCGAAGTCGATCACTCCATGATCATGCCCGGCCGGGTCAAGCCCGCCCCGGTCAGTCCCAGCAGAGGCAGAACGGATGGCCGGACGGATCGGCGTAGACCCGCCAGCCCTCCCCCTCGCCCGGCAGCCGGCGGGCCCCCAGGCCGAGCGCCTTCTTCTCGGCGACATCGATGTCGTCCACGGTGACGTCGAGGTGGAACTGCTGCGGCCGGCTCGGGTCGGGCCAGGCGGGTGGGCGCAGGTCGAGCGCCTTCTGGAAGGCGATCCTCGGCTGGTGCCCAGGCGGCCCGCCGAGCACCACCCAGTCGTCGCCGTCGGAGCCCTCCTCGACCAGCGGGAGGCCCAGCAGCTCGGCGTAGAAGGCCGCCAGCCCACGCGGATCGGGGGTGTCGATCACCACTGAACGCAGTCGTCCAACCATGCCGGCCATCCTGCCCGCCGGGTACGACAGGGAAACCCGTCAGTCCTCGGCGAGCCGCCGGCCGGCGTCCCGGCAGGCGGCGAGCACCGCCCGGGCGTACGCCGGGGTGGCCCCGGCCAGGCCGCAGGCGGGGGTGACGACCACCTGCTCGGCGAGGCGGCGGCGCGGGAACCCCAGGCGGTCCCAGAGTTCGCGTACCCGGTCGGCGACCTGGGCCGACGTCGGCGCGCGACCGGCCGGCGGCGGCAGCGCCGGAGCGGCGCCGGCCAGCAGGCCGAGCCCGGCGTCGATGGCCTCGCCCAGCGGGTCGAGGTCGCGGAGCAGGCTCAGGTCCAGGGCGACGCCGACCGCGCCGGTGGTGCGGATCAACTCCAGCGGGACGTCCCGCGCGCAGCAGTGCACCACGGTCGGCACCCCGGCCGCCTCGATCACCTGGCGCAGCAGCGCCCGGGCCACCTCGGGCTCCACCGCCCGGTGGGTGCCGAAGCCGCTCTCGGTGGGCACCCGACCGGCCAGCACCGTGGGCAGCGACGGCTCGTCGACCTGGAGCAGCACCGCCGCCCGGGGCAGCCGGCGGGCGAGCGCCGCGACGTGTTCCCGTACCCCCTCGGCGAGCGAGCCGGCGAGGTCGCGGACCGCGCCCGGGTCGCGCAGCAGCCGGCCGCCGATCGGCAACTCCAGCGCGGCGGCCATGGTGAACGGGCCGGCCACCTGCGTCTTCACCGGGCCGGCGTACTCCTCGGCCTGCTCGGCGAGCTGGTCCAGGTCGCGTTCCATCAGGTCCCGGGCGCGGCGCAGGTCCCGGCCGGGACGCGGCGCGATCCGCCACCGCGCGGCGTACAGCTCGACCGGCAGCTCGACCAGCAGGCCACCGGTGCGCCCCACCAGGTCGGCGCCGGGCCCACGGGCCGGCAGCTCGGGCAGGTGCGGCAGGTCGGGCAGCTCGCCGAGGACGATCCGCTGCGCCTCGGCGATGTCGGTGCCGGGCAGGGAACCGATGCCGGTCGCCGCACCGGCGGGCCAGGGCCAGGACTGATCAGTCACGGCCGAAGACTATCCGCCCCCGTCCGTCCCCTCCCCCAGGGACGCCACACCCCCACCCGACCTGCCACACATGTGGCCATCCCCGTCACGCGACAGCCCCACCCGCCGCACACCGGGCCATTTTCCGCGCGGTCAGCCGGTGATGGTGGCCGAGCCGAGCACCACGTCTCCGGCCGGATCCGGCCGGTATGCCACGATCGCCTGCCCCGCGGCGACACCGCGCAGCGGTCGGCGCAGCTCGGCGCGCAGGCCGTCGGCGTCCAGCGACACCGCGGCCGGGACCACGTCGCCGTGCGCCCGCAGCTGCACCTCGCACTCGATCGGCCCGGCCGGCCGCTCGCCACCGGTCCACACCGGGCGCGCCGCCCGCACCGACGAGACCTCCAGCGCCTCGGCCGGGCCGACCGTCACCGTGTTGGTCTTCGGCGTGATGGAGAGCACGTACCGGGGGCGGCCGTCCGGGGCGGGGCGCTCCAGGTGCAGGCCCCGCCGCTGGCCGACGGTGTACTGGTACGCGCCGCTGTGACTGCCGACCTTGGCGCCGGTGAGCGCGTCGACCACGTCGCCGGGCGCCTCGCCGAGCCGGTCGGCGAGGAAACCCCGGGTGTTCCCGTCGGCGATGAAGCAGATGTCGTGCGAGTCGGGCTTGTCGGCCACGGCCAGGCCGCGCCGGGCGGCCTCCTCGCGTACCTGGGCCTTCGTCGAGTCACCGAGCGGGAAGATCGACCGGTCCAGCTGCGCGCGGGTGAGCACGGCGAGCACGTACGACTGGTCCTTGGCCGCGTCGACGCTGCGGCGCAGCAGGCCGTCCGCGCCGAGCCGGGCGTGGTGGCCGGTGACCACCGCGTCGAAACCCAGGGCCACGGCCCGGTCCAGCACCGCCGCGAACTTGATCTTCTCGTTGCAGCGCAGGCAGGGATTCGGGGTACGGCCGGCCGCGTACTCGGCGACGAAGTCGTCCACCACGTCGGCGTGGAACCGGTCGGCCATGTCCCAGACGTAGAACGGGATGCCGAGCACGTCGGCGGCCCGCCGGGCGTCCCGCGAGTCCTCCAGGGTGCAGCAGCCCCGGGCCCCGGTGCGGTACGTCTGCGGGTTGCGGGCCAGCGCCAGGTGCACCCCGGTCACGTCGTGCCCGGCGTCCACGGCGCGCGCCGCCGCCACCGCGGAGTCCACCCCGCCCGACATCGCCGCCAGCACCCTCACCAGCGCCCTCCCTTCGTCCGCACCGAGCGTATCCGGCGTCAGCGGGGGGTGCGCAGGGCGGCGGCGCGGCGGGCCCGGTCCACCGCGGCCGGCAGGGCGGCGATCAGCGCGTCCACGTCGGCGGGCGTGCTGGTGTGGCCGAGCGTGAAGCGCAGCGACGAGCGGGCCCGGTCGTCGTCGGCGCCCATCGCGAGCAGCACGTGCGACGGCTGGGCCACCCCGGCCGAGCAGGCCGAGCCGGTCGAGCAGGCGATGCCCTGGGCGTCGAGCAGCAGCAGCAGGGCGTCGCCCTCGCAGCCGGGGAAGGAGAAGTGCGCGTTGCCGGGCAGCCGGCCGGCCGGGTCGCCGTTGAAGACCACCTCGGGCACCGCCTCACGCACCCGGCGCACCAGGTCGTCGCGGAGGGCGGACACCCGGGCGGCGTACTCCTGCTGGCCCTTGACCGCGGCCTCCACCGCGACCGCGAAGGCCACGATGCCGGCGGTGTCCAGCGTGCCGGAGCGGACGTCGCGCTCCTGGCCGCCGCCGTGCAGCAGCGGCGTCGCGGCCACGTCCCGGCCCAGCAGCAGCGCCCCGACGCCGGCCGGCCCGCCGAGCTTGTGCCCGGTCACGGTGAGCGCGGACACCCCACTGGCGGCGAAGTCGACGGGGACCTGCCCCACCGCCTGGATCGCGTCGGTGTGGAACGGCACCCCGTGCTCGGCGGCGACGGCGGCCAGTTCGGTCACCGGCTGCACCGTGCCGACCTCGTTGTTCGCCCACATCGCGGTGACCAGGGCCACCCGGTCGGCGGACGCGGCCAGCTCGGCGCGCAGCCGGGCCGGGTCGAGCCGGCCGGCGCTGTCCGCCGGCAGCCAGCTCACCTGGGCGCCCTCGTGGTCGACGAGCCAGTCCACCGCGTCGAGCACGGCGTGGTGCTCCACCGCGCTGGAGATCACCCGGTCATGGTCCGCGCCGGCCGCCCGCCGGGCCCAGAACACGCCCTTCACGGCGAGGTTGTCGCTCTCGGTGCCACCGCCGGTGAAGATCACCTCGGAGGGACGGGCGCCGAGCGCGGCGGCGACCCGCTCCCGGGACTCCTCCACTCGCCGGCGGGCCCGCCGGCCGGCCGCGTGCAGCGACGACGCGTTGCCGACCTCGCGGGCCGTGGCGACGTACGCCTCCAGTGCCTCGTCGAGCATCGGAGTCGTCGCCGCGTGATCCAGGTATGCCATCACGTTCAGCGTACTGACCGGGCCCATCGGGTGCCGGAGGGGATCCGGCACCCGGGACCGCTCGGGGAGGGTCAGGCCGGCACCGCGGTCAGCACGACGTTGTCCCGGTAGTGGCGGGTCTTCGGGTCGAACGGCCCGCCACAGGTGATCAGCGTGAGCCGGGGCCGGCCGTCCCGGGCGAAGTACCGGTCCAACGGGATCCTCGTCTTCGCGTACTCCTCCCGGGCCACCACGCGGTAGCGCAGGGGCGGAGACCCGGGTGCCGCGGCCCGGTCCGGCCGCCCGGCCCCGGCGGACCCGCCGTTGGCCGGGCTGGGCGACCACCGTGGTGACGGCCGCGGCCGCCGCCGCGGTCGCGGTGGTCGGCAGTTCTCGATCGGTGTGCTGCGCGCCGCGTCCGGGGATGTGCTCCTCCCTTGCCACCGAACGTGGACCTTCAGGCATACTCAGTTGTCGACGTTTCGCCGAGCGTTACGACAACCAGCCCGCCCACTCCGGCGACAGCCTGCTGAGGGGCAGCCTGACGGGCTGATCGGCGGGCCGGCTCAGCTCCCCGGCCCGCCGATCAGCTCCCTTTCCCGCCGCGGGGAAAGGGGACGAGACGACCGAAGCCGCCACCCCGAACACCGGGCGGCGGCTTCGTCGTGCCGGGGTCACTTGCGCTTACGGATCTCCTCGGCGGCCTGTGGGACGATCTTGAACAGGTCGCCGACCACGCCGTAGTCGGCGAGTTCGAAGATCGGTGCTTCGGCGTCCTTGTTGACCGCGACGATGGTCTTCGAGGTTTGCATGCCGGCCCGGTGCTGGATCGCGCCGGAGATACCCAACGCGACATACAGCTGCGGGGAGACGGTCTTGCCGGTCTGGCCGACCTGGAACTGGTGCGGGTAGTAGCCGGA
>NZ_JBFAID010000037.1:0-69490 GCF_040654475.1 Micromonospora sp. NPDC050686 | reverse complement strand
CACTCTTCCCCACCCCGCCCCACTCCCGAACTAGCTCACCACCGCCCCGCCCCCCGCCCCCCACCGGTTAACCCACCGCGGCCCCCCCCCCCGCCGGGGGCGGCCGCCGCGTTGGCTTCACCGACTGAAGGCCGCCAGCGCCGTCCGCAGGTCGGCCGGCAGGTCGGCCGGCACCGGTCCGTTCGAGGTACGGCGCAGGCAGGCCACCGTCTGCTGGCCACGGGCCACCTCCCGACCCCCGCGGAGAAACTCGAAGTGCATGCCCAGCCGGTGCCCGTGCCGGCCGTCGAGGCTCATCCGCACCTCGATCTCGTCGAGGCCGAAGCACTCCTCGTAGTAGTCCATCCCACACGACACGGTCACCAGCGCCAGATCACCGCGGCGCAACTCGTCCAGCACGGCGGGCGCGTGATCGGCGAGGAACCGTTCCCGGCAGTGCCCCTGCCAGTGGAGAAAGTGTGCGAAGTAGACGTTCCCCACGACATTGGTCTCGTCCAGGGTGACCACGTGCCGGTAGGTGTACCACCCGGTCATGCCCCCTCCGATCTGGTCGCCACCGCCACCGCCACCTGCTTCGCCCCGTCCCCCCAGGCCAGCGCGGACGCCACGGTCACCTCGCGGCCCGCCGAGACGAGCAGCCCGTCCGGCTCGGCCTCGCCGTGGGCCAACACCTGGTCTGGGTCGACGCCCAGCTTGACCATCGCCTCCCGGGCGGCCCACAGCCGGGTGGCGGCCACCTCCGGGTCGTCCCCGGTCCGCCGCCCGATCTCCTCGGCGACCGCCCGCGCGGACTCGTCCAGCAGTCCGACCAGCGGTCGGTCCGTCACCGACTCCCAGTCCACCCCCACCGGGCGGTCGGACAGCCCGACGAGTACCTGCCCGTCGGCGTAGCTCGCGCCGGCGTATCGGCCGGGCACCCGGAGCGCGCCGGACGGCTCGTGGTCGAGGTCCGCCTCGGGCACGGCGAGATGCCGGGCCAGCAGGGCGCGGGCGCCGTCCGTCTCGCGCCGGCCGGGCCCCGCGACGAGCTCCACTGCGTCGACCGCGCCCACCTCGATCAGCCGGCGGCTCAGCCAGGGGCCCACCAGCTCCACGCCGAGCCCGCCGCAGTCCCGGGCCGCCACGAACTCCGGGTTCTCGCCGACCGCCCGCAGCCGCAGGCCGCGCCAACGCGCCACCGGTACGCCGGAGCGGGTGACGTCGACGTCGAAGACGTACTCGTCCGCGCTGTGCTCCACCTCCCGGGCCTCGACCGTGAGCCGTCCGCGCAGCGGCTGCCACACCACCACCTCCGCCGCGGCCACCGGCAGCACGCGCCGGTGCGGCGCACAGGCGAGCAGCGCGTGGATCGTGGCGTCGTGCCCCGCCGGGCTGCCGAGCAGCAGTTCCTGCCCGAGGAAGGAGGCGAACCAGCGATCCCGGTCGTCGGCGTCGACCGTGGCCCGCACCGCGAAGGCGGAAACCGGCCCAGCGTGCGTCAGACGGCGCATCCGTCCCTCGTGGAAGAGCACCGGTCCGTACCAGGGATGAACCCCGTGCTCCGGATCGGTCCCGGCCGGCGGCCCTGGCCGGGTCTCCCCCTCCGCCGTCGGACCGGCGGCCGGCGGCGCGGGAACGTCGCCGACCACGGTCCCGGTGAACCGGTCGGTGGCGAAGCCGTCGGTGTCCGCGCGGACCGCCACCGCGACCTCCGCGCCGGTCTCCGCGGCCAGCGCCGCCACCCGAATCCGCCTGGTCCCGCGCTCCGGCACGTCGATCGGCGCGGCGAACCGGGCGTCCCGGATCGCCCACCCGGCCCGGTCTCCGGTGGTCAACGCCGCCACCTGCGCCATCGCCTCCAGGCCGAGCACGGCGGGCAGCAGCGGCACGTCGCCGACGCGGTGCTCCCGCAGGTACGGGTCGGCGCCCGCCGACAGCACCGCCTCGGTCACCGTGGCGACCTGCCCGACCCGGCCGGCCACCAGCTCGGCGAAACGCAGCCGGCCCGGCTCGGGAGCACCGGGCGCGGGCACGGGACTCAGCGTGGCGGACTCGGGAAAGGCCGCCGTGCACAGCACGGTCACCGGAGCGGTCGGATCGGTGAGGATCCGCCACAGCGCCGCGACCGCGTCGTCGGGCGCGATGCCGGCCACCCCGCGTCGGCGCAGCGAGTCGAGCACGTCCAGGCGCACGCCCATGCCGAGCCCGGACCAGACCGACCACTCGACCAGGTGCACCCGCGTCGTCGGGTGCTCGCCGGCCCACCGCTCCGCGTCGTGCCGCAACCAGTCGTTGCCGACGCAGTAGGCGGCCTGCCCGGCCAGCCCCTGACGACCGATGATGGAGCCGAACGCCAGCACCAGTCGCAGGTCCGGCCCGGCTGCGGCGAGCAGTGACCGGAAGCCGCCCACCTTGGCGCCCAGGTGTTCCTGGAGGTCCTCGGCCGTGACGTGCGGCAGCCGCGCCGGCCGGTTGACCCCCGCCCCGTGCACGATCGCCCGGACCGGGCCCAGCCGGCCCGCGTCGAGCATCGCCGCCCGTACCTCCTCGGGATCGGTCAGGTCGGCTCGCCGGTAGCGCAGCCGATCGTCGCCCAGGACCCGGCGCAGCCGCCGCAGCGCCTCGCCGGTCTCCGCGTCCTCGGCGGGTCGCCGACCGAGAACCACCAGCCGACAGCCGGTCCGCTCGGCGATCGCCGCCGCGGCGAAGGCCGTGATGCCGGTGGCACCACCGGTGACGACGCAGACGTCGTCGGGACCGAGTGGCACCTCACGCGACCTGCCGGGCGGGCGGTGCACGGAGGTGACCAGCCGCTGGACACCGCCGGGCCCGGCCCGCAGCTCCGCGTAGCCGGCCGGCACGGCCACCTCGGGCAGCACGCCGACGTCCGGGGCGGACGCGACGTCGAGCACGGTCACCGCGCAGCCGGGAACCTCCGCGGCGGCCGAACGACCCACGGCGGCGGCGGCCGGGTGGTCGTCGTGCACTATCACCAGCCGGGCCGGCCGCTGCGCGGCGATCCGCGCCAGCAGAGCGGCCACCCGCGCCGGCCCGTCGTCCCGGCCGAGCGCGACGGCGAGGCCGTGCGGCGCCTCCGCCCCCTCGGGTACGGCGGGAAGGACCGCGTGCAAGGGATGCTCCTGCGGCGCCTCGACCCGCCAGCGCACGGCGCCGGGGGCCGGCGGGGTGTGCCCCGGCACGTCCACCGGAACCCAGTCGTGCCGGAACAGCCGGACCCACGGCGCGACGCCCTGGACCGGTGCCGCCGCATCGCCGTCCGCGGCGGGCAACTGGGCGAGCACCTCCGCCGCCTCGGCGACGGTCGCGTCGGCCAGCGACAGCGGCGCGGCCGGTGGTTGCCGGCCCAGCGCCGACGCCACCGCGGCGACGGTCCGCGCCACCTGCAACGAGTTCAGATGCAGGTCACCGAGAAGCCGATTGGCCGGGAGG
Organism: Micromonospora sp. NPDC050686; assembly: GCF_040654475.1. NCBI lineage: Bacteria > Bacillati > Actinomycetota > Actinomycetes > Micromonosporales > Micromonosporaceae > Micromonospora > Micromonospora sp. NPDC050686. The sequence continues at coordinate 66,061 of NZ_JBFAID010000037.1, read as the reverse complement.
ATGCTTTCCACCGGCAGTTCCAGCTCGGTGGCGAGGTGGCCGCGCAGTTCGCCGAGCGGGTCGTCCGGCCGCGGCGCGGACCCGGCCGGGTCCCCCGACCCGGCCGGGTCCGCCTCGGGCGGGGTCGGCGCCGGTCGAGCGGAGGCGGTCCTCACCACCGCTGCTGCCACGCTCGACGGCTGCTCGACCCGACCCGGGAGGGGGGCGGGGTCCACGTCGGCAGACACGGACCCCGCCCCGGGCAGCCCGGCGGCTGAGACGCCGCACGGGCTGCTTAGGAACGACATGGCTGCCCCCGGCCGGAGCGGGCGGTACGGCCGCCCGTCGTACCAGGCGGCGAGGTCCCCCGCGCCGGCGGCCACGACCGCGGCGGTGGCGAGGGCGAGGGAGCGGGGTGGGCCCCCGCAGTCCAGGCTGACCGCTGGCACGGCCGAGAACCTGGCGACCAGCCGGGACAGCACGGTCCCCGGGCCGGCCTCGACGAGCAGATCGCACCGCTGGCTGAGGTCACGGGCGGCGGCGACGAACCGCACCGGAGCGGTGAGCTGGCGGGTGAGCAGGGCCACCAGGTCGTCGCTGCCCCGCACCGCCTCGCCCGTCACGGTGGACACCACCGGCCACGACCGCCGAGGGAACCCGACCGCGTTCAGCTCGACGGCCCACGCCGGCTGCGCGGGTTCCATCGCCGGGCTGTGGAAGCCGTGCGACACCGGCAACCGGACCGCCTCGACGCCGCTGTCCCGCAGCGCCGCCACCAACCGGGCGAGGTCCTCCTCCGCGCCGGCGAGCACCGTACGGTCGGGAGCGTTGAGGGCGGCGACCACGAGCCCATGCTCGTTCGCCAGCCGGCCCGCCTGGGCCTCGTCGACGGAGAGACTCACCATGCCGGTTCCCCCCACACCGTGCCGCGCCATCACCCGGCCACGGGCCGCGGCCAGCTGTACGAGCCGGCCCGGGTCCAGCGCGCCGGCCCAGGCGAGGGCGGTCAACTCGCCAAGGCTGTGCCCGACGGCGCCGACCGGCGCGCAGCCGAGCTGATCCAGCCAGGCGAGGCCGAGCAGCGACTGCCACACCACCGCCGGCTGGGCTGCTTCGGTGCCGGTCGCTCCGGTGTCCGGCGGGCGCTCGGGCAGCTCGCCGAGCAGCCGGGCCAGCAGGCCCGGGTCGTGCCGCACCGGCGCGCCCTGCCCGGGCAGCAGCAAGCCCACCCGTGCTGGCGGTCCGCCACCCAAGGCCACCCCCGCGGTCTCGTCCACCAGGGCCCGGCCGTTCCAGGTGGCGAGCAGACTGGTCGCCGCGCGGGCCGCCGCCACCAGCTCGTCGGCGTCGCCGGCGAGCAGGGCGCAGCGAACCCCGGCCGTCCCGCCGGCCGCCGCGCTGAGGGTCGCCGCCAGGTCCCCGACCTCGGCGTCGCTGAGCGCCGCGCCCCAGCCCGCCAGCCGGTCGAGCTGCCCGGTCAGCTCGACCGGATCGGCGGCCTCGAGCAGCACGATCTCCGGCCGGACGGGGCGACGCGACCAGGCCCGGGCCGAGGCCGGCAGCCGGCGGCGACCGGGCGCACCGGGCGCGGCGCTCTCCACCACGACGTGGCTGTTGATCCCGCCGAACCCCATCGCGGAGACGCCGGCCGCCAGCCGGTCGTCCTGCCACGGCTCCGGCTCGTCGAGCACCCGCAGGGCGGCCCCCGCGCCACGCAGCAGCGGGTGCGGCGTGTCGCAACCCGTGGCCGGCGGAAGGATCCGGTGGTAGGCGGCGAGCACAGTCTTGATCAGTGCCGCCGCTCCGGCGGCTGCCTTGGTGTGCCCGATGTTCGCCTTCACCGAGCCGAGTGCCGCGGCACCGGTCGCGTTGCGCCGCAGCCGGGTCAACGTCTCCAGCTCGACCCGATCGCCGACGGCGGTGCCCGTGCCGTGCCCCTCGATCAGGCCGATCTGTTCCGGCTCCACCCCGGCCGCCCGGTACGCGCGCCGCAACGCCAGCGCCTGTCCGCCCGCGTCCGGCCGGGTCAGGCCCCCCGACCCGTCGGAGGACGTCGCCCAGCCGGTCAGCCGCGCGTAGACGCGCAGGCCGCGCCGCTGCGCCTCGTCGGCGCGCATGAGAGCGACGATCCCACACCCCTCCCCCGGCAGGAAGCCGGTGGGATGCTCGTCGTACACCCGCATCTGCCCGTCGGCGAGCGCGCCGAGCCGGGCGAAGCCGATCATCTCGAACGGGTCCAGGGACAGGTCGACCCCGCCGGCGAGGGCGAAGTTCAGCTCGCCGGTGAGCAGCGCGTTGGCGGCGGTGATGACGGCCAGCAGACTGGAGGCGCAGGCGCCGTCCACGGTGTAGCCGGTGCCGTGGAAGTCGAAGTGGTTGCAGATCCGGCCGGCGATGGTGTTGCTGAGGGCCCCCGCCAGCGACTCGTCGCCCGGTTCCGGGAACGCCGACGCGATGCCGCGGCGGGCCTCGTCGAGGACCTGCGCGGCGACGGCGGGGTCGACTCCGGTGTCCAGCAGCGCCGCCTCGACCGAGCGGCGCACGAACGGCCAGTGCAGCCGTACCAGGCCCGCCCGGGTGAACTCGCCGGTGAGCGAGTTGCCGAGGACCACGCCGACCCGGTCGGCGTCGAGGCCGGCGCCGCCGGGGAAGCCGGCGTCGGACAGGGCCGCCGCGGCAGTCTCCAGGGCCAGCCAGTGCGTGTGGTCGGCGGCCCGCCAGGCCGGCCCGGAGACCCGGAATGCCTCGCGGTCGAAGCGCCAGTCGCGCAGCAGTCCGGCGCGGCGGACGTACGTCGAGTCCGGTGCGTGCGGCGCGCCGAGCCGGTGCTCGGGGTCCAGGCGCTCGGCCGGGATGGCCCGGAAGGCGCGGCGGCGGGCCAGCACGGTGCGCCACAGCTGCGTCGGGTCGTCGGCGTCCGGGTACCGGCAGGCCAGGCCGACCACGGCCACCTGCCGTTCACTGGCCCTCATGCTGCCTCCTTGAGGTGGAGCCGCCGGGCGGCCCGGGCCGGCCGGCGCCGGCCGGCCAGGAGCAGGGCCGCCCGGAAGGCACAGGTGATGACGAGGGCGAGGAACAGCCCGTACGAGACGTGCGCGAGCACCAGCAGGCCGTAGACCGCCGCGGCGCAGAGCCCGAACCACACCTGGTTGGCGCGCGAACGCGGGGTGGTGCCGGGATCGGTGATCATGTAGTTGGTGAAAAGGATGAAGGCCAGGCCGGTCATCGGCAGCAGCGCGGCGACGAAGTCGTGGTCGAAGAACACCGCGCGCAGCAGCGCCTGCCCGACGAAACCGCCCAGCCAGCCCAGGATCAGCGGCATCTTCCCGGTGAGCTTGCCGTTGAGCAACGTGCCGGCCATCAGGACGCCGAGTGGCAGCAGCCAGTCCAGCGCCCCGGAGATCCCGGCGGTGAACTGGTACGGCGGGGCGATACTGACCCAGGGGAAGAGCACCAGCGTCAGCGCGATTCCGGCGTTGGACGGATTGAGCACGTGCCGAGGGCGGCCGTCGACCCGGATCCGCAGGATGTGGCGGGAGGCCACCGCCGCGGCGATGGCGAACAGGTAGGGCCACGGCGAGGAGTTGCCGTACAACAGCATCGCGCAGGCCAGCGCGCCGATGTGGGTGGGCAGGAGGTAATCCACCAGCCGCCGGAAGCCACCGAGGAAGGCCGGCGGGCGGCCTTCGGACCGGGCCTGGAGCGTCTCCAGCGCCAGATCGAGGGCATAGCCCAGCAGGAGGGTCACCACCGGCGTCACCGGCGCCTGCTCGAAACCGAGGAAGAGGTGACCGAGCACCGTGAGGATCGTGATGGACAGGGCGAAGCGGCGCAGAGCCTTGACTCGTAGGTCTCCTGGGGCAGCGGGCATGAGAACGTTCACCGTTCCGTCGGTGGGTGGGTCGGGTGGAGGGCCGCCGCGCCGGCCGGCGCGTTGAGGGGAACAACGTCCGGCCGGCGCGACGGGGCTCAGATGGTGACGGACGTGCCGTCGAACCGGGTCAGGGTCAACGAGTGGTCCTCGTTGAACCAGGACTTCTGCCGCCGCAGGATCTCGATGGCCAGCGCCTCACCGAGCCGGCTCGAGGCCGAGTAGTCGCTGCGGTAGTGGACGCCGGCGATGTTGCGGCCGATGGCGATGTTCGCGGCCAGTTTGTTCAGCTCGCCGCCGACGGTGATCCGCCCGGCGTCCGCGCCCTCGTACGGCACCAGGGCGGTGCCGGTACCGTCGACCTGGACGGGGCCGGCCAGCGGGGCCGTCTCGTCGAACCAGGCCTTCAGCACGGTGGCGGCAGCGGCCGCCGCGGTGGCGTGGCCGGCGGTGTAGGAGGGGTGCGTCGGGGCCCCCTCCGGGTACGCCTGCGGGAGCAGGTGGCTCTGGTAGCGGGCGAAGACCCGCTGCACGGCCTCGGACTCCAGCAGTTCCCGGTCGATGAAGTCGTACCGGCGCAGGCCGGTGAGGTGGGCGTGCACCCGCCCGCCCACCGCCTCCGGCCGCAGCCGGCGGTGCACGAACCACTTCTGCCACCAGGTCGCCCGCAGCGCCCGGGCGGCCACCGACGTGACCAGATCGAACAGGTGCGGCATGCCGAAGGTGGCGAAGCCGTCCTGGTTCGACGACCAGTGGTACGGCAGGTTCGCGTCGAGCGGCGACCGCTCGTGCATCAGGATCAGCCCGGCGTTCAGGAAGGGCTGGAACGGGCTGGCGTCCGCGTCGAAGTGGACGTAGTGGGCCAGGTCCCGGGGGGTGCGCAGGTACCGGGTCTCCGCCCGGTTCCGGTCCTCGGGAGCCAGGCCCCGGGGCACCCCGCGCTGCACCGCGAGCCAGGTCCCGAACGTGGTGACGTAGTCCCGACCCGCCTGCACGGTGTCCTGCCGCTGGTCGTAACGGTGGGTGCCGAACTGCACGTCGCGCAGCAGGAACTGCGAGATGTACGGCCCGACGCGGTCCTGCGGGGTGTCGCCGCGGAACAGGGTGCGGGCGGTCACCGCCCCACCCTCCTTCGGGCCACGGAAGTCCGACATCCCGGACAGGTCGACGGTGGCCGCCGCGATGGTCGGATCCTCGTCGAACTCGTCGAACGGCACGTCCCGGGCCAGTGCCATCCAGTAGAGCTCGGCCACGTCGCCGGAGTTCTCCGGGCTGTCCAGCCGAGGCGCCGGCGGCGCGACGAGGGAGGTGCTGTCGATGCCGTCGGCGTTCGAGGCCAGCCCACCCTGCGGGTTGGTCAGCTTGCGGCCACCGGCCGGGTCCAGCGGAACCGCTTCGAAGTCGGCCGGTTCGGCGCTGTTGAGCGCCCGCAGCAGCCGCCGGTACGCCTCCGGGTCCACCTCGCCCGTGTCGTCGTGGGGCAGCCCCTTGCTGAAACAGGCGACGTATCCCGGGTAGCTGTTCTCCTCTCCGTTGTTGACGTGTTCGGTCGGATCCGGGCCCACGGCGCGACCGTCGGGGGCCGGCGGCTGGCGTCGAGAACTTCCTGCCGAGGTACTCACTGCACACACCTTTCTGTCACGAAGCCGGACGCACAGCCGCCGGCGGGGCCGTCAGTCAGCGACCGGAGCACCGGTCGCCGAGGCGCCCTCGATCGGGATCCGCACGCCGTTGGCGTTCACCCGGAAGCGCGGGGCGGCGGCCGACATGTGCCAGTGCAGCCACTTCCAGCCCTCGGCCGTGCGGATGGCCACGGCCGAGGCGCGAAGCGGCTGGTGCTCGAAGGTGCCGTCGGCGCGGGCGATGACGACGTCGCCGTCCTCGCGGGTGAGACCGATGGTGGAGCTGGCCAGCACCTGGCTCACCCCGACCGTCTTGTTCTGCGTCTCGCCGTCGGCGGGGAACAGCGTGTCGAGGTACTCACGCATGGCGGCCTTCTCCGTGATGGTGATGGCATGGCCCTCGGCCTGGGTGAGTTCGTAGGTGGTGAATTCCTCGGCGAGGCTGTCGACGATGGCGTCCGCGTTCTTCTCGGCGAAAGCGGTTTGGAGGTCGTTGAGAAGCTGCCGGACCTCGATCTCGGCCTGCGGGTCGGGCCGGAAAATCCCGGCGCCGCCACCCGCGGAGTCGGTGAAGATACCACCGAGGAAATCGCCGAGCTGGCGGCCGAAGTTCTGTACCTCTGTCATTTCTGCGCCATTCCTCTCTGGGTGTTCGTGGGCGGGCTCCGACCTCCCGCGAACAGTTCGGAAAAAAAATCGGTCTCGGTGCGACCGTTCTCGTGCGGCGATCGGTAAGTCTGTTGTAGATCGCGCAGCGGTCGGCGTACTTCTTCCGCCTTGCGGTGCGCCGGACAATCGGCGTACGGAAGGATCGGCGGGTCAGTTTCCGTCCGGCGGGCCGGACCGGTCCCGGTTCCGGCTCGCCTGCACCTCGGACCGCAGCTGCACGAGCTGCCCGCGCAGGTCGGCGATGACCAGTTGGGCGCTCTCCCGGACGCTGGCCACCTCGTCCCGCGCCTCCTGCCGGGCCCGGGCGATCTCGGCCCGGTGTTCCTGGAGCAGGCGCTGGCGGTCGTCACGGGCCTCGTCGAGGGTGCGCTGCCAGCGTTCCAACAGCTCGTTGCGCTCGAGGATGATCGCGGCCCGAGCCTGCTCGTGGGCCGCCGACAGGGCCTGCTCGACGACGAGCGCCTCGTCCCGTGCCGCCTCGGCGAGGCGGGCCTCCTCGCGGCTGCGCTCGACCTTGGCGACGTGCCGGGTGCCGAGGTAGGTCAGGATCGCGGTGCAGACTGCGGCGACGGGCACCCCCACGGACTGCCAGTCCACCGTCAACTCCCCCGGACCACGCTCGGCAGGTCCCTGGCCTCCGCGCGGGCGACGGCCCGCAGGCAGTGCGTCGCGAGCCAGGCGACCGACAGTTCGGTGAGCCAGACGGACGACCGCCAGTCGGCCAGCATCGACTCCACGCCCGCGAACACCCACCACGCCACCGTCCAGGCGACGATCCGGTGCCGGAGCCGGCCTAGCCGGCCCAGCAGGCTCATGACCTGCGCGCCGAGCAGCAGGGTGGCGAACACCGGGGCGATCACCCGGAACGCGACCCGCAGGCCCGACGGCAGCGCCCCGAGCTCGATCACCACACCGGGCTCGACCCACAGCACGGCGGCGTGCACGGCGACGGCGACCGCCAGCAGCAGATCGGCCGGCAGCCGGTGGGGGTGTCGGACCGTACCGGCCCCTGGTCTGCGCACCGGGTCGGAACGGCGGCGGTCGCGGACGTCGGAGGTGGACATCGCGGCCTACCACGATCCGTGGTCATCGGAACTCGACCGCCCGGACGGGCGAAGCGCGGCTGCGTACATGATGCATCCCTCTCTCTGGCTGCGTTGGTCACGACTACGGTCGGATCTCCCACCGCCCCACGGCCTCCGCCTCCCGGACCCCGACCACCTCGCGCGCGCTCAGGTCGACCGACGCCTGCCCGAGCCGTACCGGGCGGTCGGTGGCCGACCAGAAGAAGAACGTGTAGAGGCGGTGGCCCCAGCGTGGATGGCCGGCGGTCACCGCCGCCCGGGAGACCCGCGGCACCAGGACGCACCGGCCAGCCTCGGCGAGCGGACCGAGCCGGTCGGCCGCACGGAGCAGGTCGAGCGCCTCGGCCACCTCGGAGCGGGCCAGTGGCGGGCGGGCACGGACCCGCCCGGTGACCGCCGTGAGGCGGCCGGACGGCAGTTCGAGGAAGAACTCCAGCAGCAGGTCCGCGTCGTAGTCGTAGATCCGGATCCGGGCCGTGCCGGCGTACCGGCGGGACGGCCGTGGCCAGGGCCTGGCCGGCGCCGGCACCACCTCCACGTCGAGCAGGTGGTGCCGGACACCGGCCAGTCTGGTCCGGGCCGCCGGCTGGTCGTACAGGAGGCGCACCAGCCGGGCCTTGAACCGGTCGACCGCAGCGAGCAGATCCTGCTGGTCCCGCTCACTCGTCCGTACGCCCGCCAGCAGATGCCGGGCGCAACGGCCGAGGCGTGCCGAACCGGTCATGTGATTCCTCCGTCCGCTCGGGGTGGGTCACTCCTTTCTAGGCGTCGACGGGCTGGGGCGACTTCTCACGGATTGCCCCACCTGATCAAGAGCGGGAGGCGGCCGCGAGCACCGCCACGGCCAGGTCGGTGTCGAGGCCCGCCGGCACCGACCGCAGGTCGAGCAGCAGCCGCTCCTCCCGCAGTTCCCCCACCACGGCGGGATCGCCCCGGCGCAGCCGGCCGGCGAGCCGCTGGTCAACGGCCAGGGCGTAGCTGCGCAGCCGGGTGCTGGCGCTGCTGAGCACCGTGACGTGGGACTCGACCAGCTCGGCGGCCACTCCCCCGGCCCGCAGCGCGGCGACCAGCGACTCACCGCGGGCCCGCAGGTCGGCGGGCACCGCCCGGACAGCGGCGAGCGTGGGAGTGCCGCCGTGGGCGACGGTCGCACAGAGGGCGGCGAGGGCCAGCTTGTCCGCCTGCATCGCTCGGGCGAGCGGATGCCGGCGCACCTGCTCGATGACCGCCCGCTCGCCGAGCAGCAGCCCGGTCTGCGGCCCGCCCAGCAGCTTGTCCCCGCTGGCCGTGACCAGCGTCGCGCCCTGCCGCAGCGCCGTTTCCGCGTCCGGCTCACCGGGCAGCGCCGGCTCGGGACGCAGGAGGCCCGAGCTGATGTCGGCGATCACCGGGACGTGCAGGCCGGCCAGCGCCGCCACGTCGGGCCGGCCCGTCGCCCCGGCCGCGGCGCCCCGGCCCGGCACGAGGGTGAGCGCGCATCCCGTGCCGGACCACACCGCCTGGCGGTAGTCCTCCAGCGTGGCCCCGCCCGCCGTACCGACGGGGCAGAGCCGGGCGCCCGTCGAGGTGAGCAGCTCGGGCAGGCGGAAGCCGTCCCGGATCTCGTACAGCTCGCGTCGGCTGATCACCACCTCGCGGCCGGGCGCGAGGACCGTCGTCGCGAGGACCAGCGCCGCCGGGTTGCTGTTGACCACGTACGCCGCGGCGGCCGTCGGCACTGCGGCGAGCAGGGCGGCGACCGCTTCCCGGCCGCGCCGCCCCCGCTGCCCGGTGTCCAGGTCGTACTCCAGGTCGGTGCCGCCGGCGGCCGCCTCGACGGCCCGGCGGGCCGAACCGGAGAGTACGGCCCGACCGAGGCCGGGATGCACCAGGATGCTGGTGGCGTTGATGACGTGACGGGGCGTGCCGGTCGGGGCCGGGCCGTGCGCACCGGTGGAGGACGGGCCGGGCTGCGGTCCGGGGGGCGGGCGCTCGATGGTCCGCGCCGGGAACAGGTCACCGTCGATCCGGGTCAGTGTCGCGGTGGGCCGACTCGTCCGGGCCCTCATCGCGTCGTCACCCGGCCGTCGTCGTGCAGCACGAGTTCGTGCCGCCCCGGCGCCAGGCTCACCTCTGCGGTACGCACCCCGCCCGCCGTACGCCAGGACACGGTGAACGGGGTCGTCCGGTCGATGGCGAAGAAGAGTTCGGGGCTGGACACCCCCGCGTGCCCGTTGCTGGGGTAGAGCTGGGCCCGCAGGTCCGGCTGGCCGTCAGCGGGGCGGCCGACGACGGACGCGCCGATGGCGGCCGTGGGCTGCCGCCCGCCCTCGCCGGCCCGCAGGAGGACCAGCGTCGACTGGGTGGCCGACCGGGACCGGTTCAACACCAGCCGGCTGTCCTGCCACTGGTTGGCCACGAGCGCGTCCGGGCGGCCGTCGACGTCCACGTCGCCGATGGCGATGCCGCGGCTGACGTCCAGGTGGCCGAGTCCGCTTCGGGCGGCCACGTCCACGTACCGGCCGTCGTGTCCCCGCGTCCAGAGCACGTTGGCCTGGTGCCCGGAGAGATCGTCACCCGGCCGGAAGTGGGGCCACGCCCACGGGTGCTGGAGCACCTGGTCGTTGGCCATGGCGAGTTCCTGGAGTTCGGGCCAGCGCCACCGCTTCCCGGCCACGAAGCCGGTCGCCTGCAGCAGCTCGTCGGTGCCGTCGCCGTCGAAGTCGACGGCCTTGACGTCCCAGGCCCAGCCGCTGCGGGACACGCCCAACGGTTCGCTGCGGTCCTCGTACGGCAGCCGGCCGTCGAGCAGGTCGGCGCCGGGTCCGGTCGGGGTGAAGGCGAAATTGCTCTCCTGCAGGCCCCACGGGGTAGTGATGTTGCTGACCACGATCGTCGGCAGTTCGGCGCCGTCCGGGTAGGTGTAGGTCACGCCCATGCCCTTGAACGAGTCACGGCCCAGCACCTTGGACTTGGGCATCAGCGCCGTGCGCTGCCCCACGACCGGCCGCAGGTCCAGCCGCCCTGGCCGGGAGTGATTCACCAGCAGGTGGTCGGGGCCGAAGTCGTTCGCGAGGTAGACCTCCGGCAGCAGGTCTCCGGTCAGGTCCTGCAGGCCGAAGGCGAGCGTCCAGGACCGGGCGACCCGGTCCGGCAGACCGGTGGACGCGTCGAGCCAGGTCGGGGCCGTGTCCGGGGCGCCGGGACGGGAGAGGAACGCTCGGTTCGTCCCCCCGTTGCCGGCGTCCGCCATGCCCGCCTGCATCCGCATCCGCCCGTCCCCGGCGGCCCCCGGGTCGAGCACCCGGGCACCGTCCGGAAAGTAGTTGCCCACCAGCACGTCCGGGGCGCCGTCACCGTCCAGATCACCCACGGCGAGGGCGGTGGTGTTCCACACCTGCGGTGGCTGGACCAGTTCCACCGCACGCCATCCGGCGCCGGCCCGGAGGAACTGCACCGGTGACCGGCCCCAGTAGTAGACGATCAGGTCGGTGTCGCCGTCCGCGTCGAGGTCCGCCGGTACGCAACCCATGGGCGCGACATGGTCGATCGGGCCTGGCGGCGGAACCAGGGACGCCGGCGGATACCGGTCGCCGGTGCTGGGCACCGGGAAGACTCGCACCGAGTCGTCCCTCGGGTCGACCAGGCACACGTCGTCCTGGCGCCGGTTGCCGTCCGCGTCGAACAGCGCGACGGCGGCGCCCACGGCGGAGATCCAGGACCGGATGCCCGAGAGGTCGGGCGCGACGGCACGAACGTGCCTGCCCCCGGCGGGGGCGTTGTTCAACGGGCGTACGTCGAAGGCGAAGCGGGCGGCCAGGACGTCCGCCTCGCCCGGACTGGGCGCCGGCCGGACGGTGAGCACGCCGAGGACGGCGACCAGCACCGTCGCCAGCGCTCCGGGCAGCATGCGACGCGATGACAAGGACATGGGCTTTCTCCCTGCTCGTGGCGGCGGAAGCCGCCGGCGGGTGCGAACCGGGCCGGAAGGCCGGAGGGCCTCAGCCGGCCGCGGCGGTGGCCCGACGGCGGATCTCCCGCTGCCACCACCGGTAGGAATCGATCTCGGGGCCGACGGCGCGGGCGAGTTCGTAGGAGTCGCGCGCCCAGTTGGCCGCGGTGTACGCCGGCACGCCGGTGAGCGCGGCGACCGCCACCTCGGTGTGTGCCGGCACCTGACCGGCGGTGCGGCGGGCCTCGGCCGCGAACGCCGCCCCCTGGGCCAGGGCGGCGCGGTCCTTCCCGGCCAGCGCCTGCAAGTGTTCGAACTGGCGGTCGGCGCAGCCGCCCGCGTAACACACGGCCAGGCCGACGCCGGCCCACAACTCGGGCCGCAGGCCCGGCGGGAACCGCTCGATCTGCCGGCCGATCTCGGCGACGTCACCACACTCGACGAACCACAGGCTGCGGCCCACCCCCTGCCGGAGCACCGCCTGGACCGGGTCCTCGCGGTCCGGCCGGTCGGCCAGCCGGCGGATCCAGCGCGGCCCGCCGAAGAAGCCCCGGGCGAACCCGGCCCCGTCCAGGGCGAGCCAGCGCAGCATCGGGTCGAGCGTCAGCCGGCGGCGGACCGCCCGCCAGGGCAGCACGGCGGCCGACCATCCGGCGCCGACGTGGATCAGGTGCACGAAGCCGGCGCCGGGACCGTCGAGCAGGTTACCCAGCCGGGTGTTCCGGCCACCCGGGTCGCCGGGACCGGGCGCCCGGCGCGGGGCCGTGAGGTCCGCCAGCGCCGCGGCCAGCGCGGCTCCCTCGTAGGCGAACCCGCGGTTCTCGGGCCGGATCCGCGCCAGGTCCTCGTGGATGCCGGCCCGTCCGGCCCGCCGCCTCAGCTCGTAGCCCTCGACGAAGGCGAACGCGCGGGTCTGCAGGAGCAGCCGGGTGGTCAGTTCCCCCCGCCGGTGCCGGCGCCCGGCGAGTTCCACGACCGCCGGCGGCAGGGGCGGCACGAACAGCGCGCCCCGGCCCGCACTGGTTCTCACCGGTAGGGCCGATCGTCGGCCGAGCCCCCGCCGGCGGCGGCGAGCCGGCGCCCGTACGCGTCCCGCGGGTCGGTAAGGGGGGTGACCAGCTGCCGGGTGACCACCCCGAAGACCGCGGCGACCGCGGCGTTCACGGCGGTGATCTGGGCGCAGCTCCAGCCGATGACCCCGAACGCGGCCAGCAGGTTGAACAGGGCGAAGAGGGCCACCTGGAAGATGACGGGCTCGCGCTTGAAGATCATGTCTACTCCTTGTCGAGGTCGGATCAGGCCGCCGTGGGCAGGCTCGCCCGACGTGGTCGGCGGGCGAACCCGTGCCAGTACGTGAGCTGTCCGGTGCGGTAGGCGTCGAGGTAGAAGCGCGTCGAGGCGCGCCAGTCGGCGAGTTCCTCGGCCGTGGCCACCGCGGCGAGCTCGTCGGCCCGCTCGCTCAACGCGTCCGCGATGGTCCGGAAGCAGTCGACGGCGGTGGCGGTGGCGTCGATCATGCGGACGTCCGTCAGGCCCGCCGAGGTGAACAGGTCGACGGACCGCGGCCGGGCCGGCAGCGGGCGAAGGCCGTCGAGGTCCCAGGCGCGGCGTTCGGTCTCGGTGGTCAGCTCCGGCCCCGCCACGGTGTCGGCGAAGACCAGCCAGCCCCCGGAGCACAGCGCCCGCCGGGCGTTGCGCAGCGCGGCGACCGGGTCCGACAGCAGGGACAGCGAGTCGATGACCAGGGCCAGGTCGTAGAGCCGATCCGGTTGCCATCGGGTGACGTCCCCGGCCACGTAGGACACCCGGGCCATCCGGGGGCCGGCCTCGGCCCGGGCGCGCCGGGCCGCGGTGAGCTGGGCCTCGTTGATCTCCACGCCCGTGACGGAGCAACCGGTCCGCTGGTTGAGGTACCGGGCGACCGCGCCGGTGCCGGAGCAGAGTTCGAGCACGTGGGTCAGCGGCCCGATCCGGAACGCCGCCGCGACGTCGTCGAGCAGCCGCGCGCCAGCGATGTTGGTGAACTCCCACCCGCCGTGGACCGGCTCGTAGACGGCCGTCCGCCAGATCGGCCCGGTCACCGTGTCGTAGATGTGGTTCTTGTCCTCCTCGGCCGCGGCGTCGGCGTCGTGCGGCGCCCATCCCGGTGCGTCGGTCATCTTCTGTTCCTCCTGTCGCGCGCGGTGGCTGGCCGCGCCGGTCGATGCCCACCCGACCGGATGGGACGAGGTCACATCCGTCATCTGCGGCGGGTGTCGACGGGGCTGCGCACCGGACCGAGCGGCGGCTGCTCGATCGCCCCCGGCGCCCCGGCCTCGGCGACCAGCGGGCGGCCCAGTGGGGCGAGCGGCGAGTCGGCGGCCCAGACGTTCTCCGCGAGCCAGTACTCGACGGTCGTCCGGGTACGGGTGAACACGACCTGCTCGCCGTCGGGGGACGGCACGGGGTAGCGGACCCCCGGTCCCGCCTCGGTCACCACCCGGCCGGTGCCGTCGGGCAGTTGTTCGTACAGTTCCTCGACCTTCGAGGCCACCATGGTCGACAGGATCCGGCCGTCCACGGTGGGCTGCGGATTGTTGCGCTCGACGTAGTCCGGGCCGGCCACCGTCACGACCTCCCTGCTGTCCAGGTCGATGCGGTAGAAACCCCAGGTCCAGTCCCCGCCCCGGGTCGACATGAAGACGACGCTGCGCCCGTCGGAGCAGAACGCCGGGGCCTCGTCCCACCAACTGTCCTCGGTGAGGTTGGTGAGCTGGCCGCTGTCCAGGTCCAGGACGAGCAGGTTCGCTTCGAACGGCTCGGTCTCGCTGCGGAACACCAGGCGCCGCCCGTCCGGGGCGAACGAGACGGGCGCGTGAAGTCCACGCAGGTCGGTGCGACCGGTCGTCCAGAGGCGCACCTGCCCCCCGGCCACATCGACGGTCGCGATCTCCCACCGTGAGCCGGGGTCGGGCCGAACCGTACAGGCGATCGTCCGGCCGTCCGGGGACCAGGTCGGGAAGGCAGCCTCGCCCGCCGGTACGGGCTGCGAGGCCCCGGTGTCCAGGTCCAGGATCCGCAGCGCGGACCGGCCGCCGGCCTCCGTGCCGTACACGATCCGGCGCCCGTCCGGGGCGAAGGACGCGTAGCGGGGCCGCTGCTCGGCCGGCACGAGCTCCCGTACGGTCTTCGTCCGCCGGTCCCACACCGCGATGCCCGCCCCCTCGTCGACCAGGCGGTGGAAGAAGAGGTGGTTGCCGTCCCGGGTCCAGGTGGGCCAGCGGTCGTCGGCGCCGGTGACGACGAGCGGCTGGCCGGTGCCGTCACCGAGCCGTTGCACCCAGATGACGGACCGTCCCTCGTTGCTGCGGGAGAAGGCGACCGCCGGCCGGGTCGGGCAGATGGTCGGCTTGTAGTCCCACGACGAGCCGTCGGTGACCGGAATCGCCTCCGCGGTCTGGCTGTCCAGCAACCACACCGCCCCGGCGCCGGTGTCGTACGAGTGGCAGACGAGCCACCGCCCGTCCGGCGCCCAGGAGCAGGCGCCGGCACGACCCGGGTCGGTCGTCACCCGGCGAGGCGTGCCGCCGGTGGCGGGCACCACCAGGAAGTGCCGACGGCCCCACGGGCCGCCGACGAAGGCGACCATCCGCCCGTCCGGCGACCAGGAAGGGTACTCCTCCTCGTGGTCGGCCGACGTCAACTGCCGGATCTGGCCGTCGCTCAGCCGGTACAGCCAGATCGCCTTGTGGCCACCCCGGGAGGAGGTGAAGGCCAACTGTCGGCCGTCCGGCGACCATTGCGCCTCGATGTCGTCACCGGACCCCCACGTGCCCTGCTGCCACTTCCCGGTCCGCAGGTCGAAGAACCACAGATTCACGGAACCGTTCCGTTTCGAGGAGGCGACGAACCTCGTTCCGTCGGGCGATATCGCCCCGTCCCCGGAGCCGTTCGGATCGACGGCGAGGCGGCGCAGGCGAAATCCCTCCCCCTCCGCCCCAGCGACGCCTCCGCTGCCTGCCGCCCGCTTCACGGCACAGGCCGATCAGGCCGGGACGGCCCGCCGGGTCGACGAAAGACCGCTGCACAGAATCGCACGCCAAACCTCCTGAATCACCCGCCGCTCGACTTGCGGCTGCGCGCCGAACACGGCGATCAATTCGTATACGGAGGGGCGTACGGCGAACTTCTCGGATCTTGCTGGTATCGACACCGGACAGTTGAGCAAGATTCAGGTGGAGCGACCCTCGCCAACGCCCTTGAATTGCGCGGAAGTGGTGGCCGGCCTTTCGCCGGCCGGGGAGGGGATCCCACGCATGAATGGGCTTTCGGTCGCGATCGACGTCGTGCACCCGCTGCTGGCCCCCGCGGCCAACACCCAGGTCTTCGACGGCTCGGTGCTGCCCTGGACCCGGTTGGCCGGGTTGCTGGAGGCGGCCCGGTGGACCGCCTCCGGGTGGAACCGGCAGCCCTGGCGTTTCCTGGTCGGACGCAACGGCGACCGCACCTTCCAGGAGCTGCACCGCGCGCTGGCCCCGGCGAACCGCACGATCGCCCGCGACGCCGGCGCGCTGATCCTGGCCCTGCGCCAGGCCCGCGGCGTCGACGGCGGTCCGTTGGTCGGCACCGAGTACGAGCTGGGTCTCGCGGTCGCCCGACTCAGCGTGCAGGCCCGGGCCACGGGCTGGCACACCGTGCAGCTCGGCGGGTTCCGCCGCCGGGCGCTGGTGGCGGAGTTCGAGGTACCGGAGCAGTTCGAGCCGTTCGTCGTCCTCGCCGTCGGCCGCGCGGCCGACGATCCCTCCGGCGCTCCCCCACCCCGCTCCCGGCTGCCGCTGGCGGAGATCGCCTTCACCGGCCGGTGGGGCGCGCCCGCGGATGCACGGCGGGCCTCGTGACCGCCGCGGCGACCACGGCGACGCCGACCACGGCCGCGCTGACCTGGCCCGGGGACTGGGCGACGGACGAGCTGTGGCGACTGATCTGGTACGGGCCGGCGCACCAGGGCTGGGAGTTCGGCTCGTACGCCGGGCCGGCGCTCATCGAGCGGGCGATCGACGAGCTGCCGCTACGTGCCCAGGACCGGGTCCTGCACCTCGGCGGCGACGCCGGGGAGACGTGCCGCTACCTCGCCCTGCGCCTCGGCTGCCCGGTGCGGGCCATGGAGCCGGACCCGGTCCGGTTGGGTCACGCCCGGCGCCGGATCCGGGCGCTGCCGGCCGGCACGGCGGCGCCGATCCGGATCGCCGGTTCGTCGCCGGAAGGAACGCCCGGCCCACCCTACGATCGGGTGCTGGCACTCCAACCGGCCCGCGCCGGGGACGACCCGGCCACCGTGCTGCGTCTGGCGGGGCTCGCGCTGCCCCCCGGGGGCCGGCTCATGCTCAGCGAGGTGGTCCGACGTCGGCCCGCCCGGCCCCTCGGCACCGCGCCGGCGGGGCTGGAGGCCCGGCTGCGCCGGGCCGGCTTCGGCGGGATCCGGTCGGTCGACATCTCGGACGAGGCGGCGTACGCGCTCCGCTCGGCGCAGCTCGCGCTGATCCGGCGGCACCGCGAGGTGGTCCGGCACATCCGGCCGTCGGGCGCCGACCAGCTCCTCGCGCTGATCCGGGCCGCGCAGGATGACCTGCGCAACGGCCGGTCCGGCTTCTGGGCGATCAGCGCGACCCGGTCGTCGGCGGAACCCGGTCGGGCATGAGGCGGGCCGTCACGTCCGGTCGGCCGGATCGGAGACGTCGACGGCGGGCTCCCACAGCTCGAAGCGGTTGCCCTCGGGGTCCGTCGCCCAGCCGAACCGCCCGTTGTCGTCCGTCTCGCGAAAACCGTCGGACCTCCCCGCTGGAACCAGTAGCCGTCCAGGTCGTCCGGCGAGGTGCCCAGGTTGTCCCGGTACCACCGGGCCAGCCCTTCCGGGTCCTTCGGCCGAAAGAAGTATCCCCCGATGCCGAGTACCCGCTCCATTGTTCGTCTCCCTTCCGACCGCCGGCGCGATCGTCGTTGCCTCAGGCCTCCGCGCCGACCGGTTCGTCCTGCCACACGCTGCGCTGCCAGTCCCCCTCGACCTCGAGCATCCGCTGCAGGTCGATGAGGAAGTTCTCCCAGCCGATCTGGTGCCGCTCGGCCGGGCGGCCGGCCAGCTCGTGCTGCACCCGCACACTCGTGCCGCCCCCGGCGGACCGCAGCGTCCACCGCACGAGGCTGTCCCGGTGCCCGCGCTCCCGCCAGGTGTAGGTCAGCGACCGGGCGGGCTCCAGGTCGACGATGGATCGGGGTCCGACGTCGTCCCCCCAGCCGAAGTCGTACCGGCCGCCGACGATGGGCGACACCACGGCGGTGGCGGCGATCCACCGTTCCAGTTCCGCCGGCACGGTCAGGGCCGCGTACACCCGGCGGGCGGGGACGGCCAGGACGGTCTCCGCCTGGGCCATGCCGCGGCGGGGCCGCGCGAAGTCATGCCGGACGATCCGGCGACCCTCCAGATGGTTGGCGAGGTTGCCCACCGCGAGGCACCAGAAGTCGAGGGCTGAGGGGTCGTCGGGACCGCGGCGCGGCGGCGAGCTCTGCACGAACCGGACGACGGTGCGTCCCGACGGCACCGCCACCAGGTCGATGCCGAGGGGTGACCCGGGGCCGGCCTCCCAGCACAGCACCAGGCGCTGGCCGGGTTTCGCGTGCACGGTCCGTACGCTGCCGCTGGCCCACCCGGGGGTGAACCTGCCGTCGATGCGGAGGCGCCCCGCGCCGGGTTGCGGGTCGACCCGCTCGGCGAACCACGCGGCCAACGCCTCGCGCTCGGTCAGGGCGGCATAGACCGCCGACGGGCGGGCGTTGACCGTCGCGTACACCATCAGACCTGCCGGTGCCATGCCGGCTCCCTCCGTTGACCGGCCCCGAGTCGAGGGTGGGAAGATCCTCCGGCAGCTTCGCATCCCCGACATCATGGGCCACGCACTAGGACTAATAGTCATAGTGGAAGGCGCCGCTGCTCACCGCAAGGAGGACCAACGTGGCAGATCATCCCCGATCCGGGGCTCCCGAGCTGCCGGCCACCGCGTACGCGGTTCTCGGCCTGCTCTCCTTCGGGCGCGAGCTGACCGGCTACGACCTGCGCAAGTGGTCCAAGAACATGCGCTTCTTCTATTGGAGCCCGGCGCAGAGCCAGGTCTACAGCGAGCTGCGGCGGCTGCTCTCGCACGGCTACATCAGCGAGCGGCAGGAACCGCAGCCCGGCCCGCAGACCAAGCGGTACTACCGGATCACCGACGCCGGGATGACCGCCCTGCGGGCGTGGCTGGGTCGGGACGAGGTGGATCCTCCGGTGATCAAGCACAGCGTGATGCTCCGCCTCTTCTTCGGCCAACAGGCCGAGCCGGACGAGCTGCGCCGCACCCTGCGCGGCTACCTGTGCTGGCTGCGGGAGCAGCGCACCGATCTGGGCGAGGTCGGCCGCGGACTGCTGCCCGCCTTCCAGTACCCCCATCTCGTCGCGGTCTGGGGTCAGGCCTACTACGCCGCGGAGACCGCAGCGGTCGAGGCGGTGCTCGCCGAACTCGACCGCCTCCACCCACCGACCGCGGAAGACTGAGACCGCCGGTCGGCACGACCGGGGCCCGTCCGTCCGGACGGGCCCCGCGGCACCGGTACCCGGCGTCAGTCGCGCGCGGCGGCGCCACCCGATGCCGGTCGGGTGGCCTCGGCGCCACCGGACGGCCCGGCACCACCGGAAGCTGGTCCCGTCCCCGGGCCGGTCCCGTCCGGGGTGGAGCCGGTCGACCCGGTGGGGCCGCCCGCCGTGGCCCCGAGCAACTGCGAGGCCAGTGCCGCGCCGTCGTAGTAGACGCGCCACCGGAAGATCCGCCCGTCGCGGAACTCGAACGTCTCGGCCACCTCGGCCTTCACCAGGCGGTTGGTCGGCGGGATCGTGCCGCCCGGCACCTCCAGCGGACCGGTCTGCAGGCCCCCGCCGGCGTGCTCACTCGCCACCTTGTCGCCGGCGGCGACCAGGTTCGTGATGAACAGCCGGGCCTCGGGCAGTGCGGTCTTCGAGATCGAGAACCAGCGGCGCAGGCCGTCCGGCCCGCGGTAGATCTCCCCGGCCGGTACGTCGTGCAGTTCGAAATCGTCGGTGACGCTCTCCACGATGGAATCGAGATCACCCTGGTTGTACCATTCGAAAATCTGGTGGATCAGTCGGGTGTTGCGTTCCGGCGCTCCCGGGTCCCCAAATCCCAGCAGCCCACTCAGCAACGTCCGGAGTTGTTCGCCGAACACGCGCAGGTCATTCACGTGGTCCTCCCATTCTGACGCGACGCGCCTCCATTCGTACTCCTCCGGAATCGGCCGGACTTCTCGCAGCTTGCGCGGCGTGCGGACCGGTCGTTGCAGGTTCCCCGTCGCGCCACGCAGCAAGGGGGAAGAAGCGGTGCCGACCGGGGCCACCTACCAATGGATGGAGATCGGTGCGCCATGTCTCTGAAACGGAGATCGGTAACCATTTCAAAGCAGGCCGGCGCGCGGCTGCCGCCGATCTTCGGCGGGGGAAAGCGCCGCCGCCCACGGCCGCATTACTGTGAGGAAGGACAGAATGCCCGCACTGCTGCATTCCCACGAAGTAAGCCAACTTCTCGAACTGGTCCAGGACCAGCCTGGTTCCACCTCCGTCTTCCTCGACCTGCTCGACCAGATCAAGGACCGGGTGGCCGATGCGATCGACGCCGATCCGCTGGTCGCCGAGCGACTGGGCGGCAACCGGCACCGGCTGATCGACATCGAGTTCCGCGAGGAGGAGCAGAAGGTCGCCGACGCCCAGGTGTCGGTCCGCCTCGCCGAGGCAGTCATCTACGACTACGACCGCAGCGTCCTCGTCATCGCCGTGCTGGACCTGCGGGCCGGCGTCGTGGAGGCGATCGTCGAGCGGCCGGGGGTCCAGCCGGCGCTGACCGCCGAGGAGCGGGAGGAGGCGTACGAGCTGGTCGTGGCCGACGCCCGGTACGACGGACTGCGCGCCCGCGGCCCGGTCGACATGGTCGCCCTGCCGGCCCGGGCGGCCCAGATCGAGGAGCACCCCCGCTACGGCCACCGGCTCTTCCAGCTCTACTTCTGGTCCCGCGGCGACGAGCCGACCCGGGTCGGGCAGGCGGCGGTGGACCTGAGCACCCGCGAGGTCGTCCCGACCGAAGAGGCGCGGGGCACCGCGTCGGGGCCGCAGACCCAGGCTCCCCACAACTGACGAGGAGAAAACCAATGCCTGGCGGTTACATCACCCACGCCAACTGGACCTTCGGATACTCGATCAACACGATGCAGGGCACCGGGCTCCGGCTGGCCCACGCACACTTCGACGGCCGGCCCGTCCTGTTCCGGGGCGAGCTGGCCTTCACCCTGGTCGACTACGGCACGCCGCACGGCGTGGCCAAGAACGGCCTCGGCGCCCAGGGTGGCGGATCACCCCTGGTGCCGCTGGTGCCGACCGCGCCCAACGCGGCCGCGGGCAACCTGCCCCCCACGGCGATCGCCACCAACGACAGCCAGTACGACGCCGCCGCCAACCCGACCGGCGCGGTCCACGTCGAGCGGTACGGCCCCAGCGGCATCGAGCCGGCCAAGGTCGCGTTCTGGGCGAAGTTCCAGGCCGGTGACTACCAGTACGTGCACCGGTGGGAGCTCTTCGAGGACGGTGTCATCGCCGCGTCGGTGGGCGTGGGCGGCCGACCGGCCGCCGGCACGGTGGCGGGACTGCCACACACCCACCACCACTACTACCGGCTCGACCCGGACGTGGCGACCATCGGCGGCAACACCGTCCAGGTCGGAGCCCGGGGGGCGGCCGACTGGCGCGACCTGCCGCGCGGTGCGCACACCCTGGAGGCCGGCTCCCGGCTGCGGGTGGCGAGCGACGCGCCCAAGCCGAACGGCCTGCTCCGTTCCTACGAGGTGCTGCCCGGCTCGAACGTCGGCCCGGACGGCAGGACCAGCAGCGCCGACGTCTGGGTCGTGCCGTACCGGGGCAACCTGGACGACGGCTACGAGGTCGGCACCGACGACAGTGCCCTGACCTCGCGGTACGCCGCCGAGGCCGGCGCGTCGGTGGGCGAGGAGAACGACGTCAGCCTGTGGTACGCGCTGCGGCAGCACGTCCAGCCGCGGACCGCGGGCGAGGAGCACCGGATCCTGCCCTACCGCTTCACGGGCTTCCGGCTGGACCCGCGGGACTTCCTCGACGACACGCCGAACCGCCTCTACCGGACCTCGCCGCCCTCGCCGTGAGGCGGGCGGGCTAGGACGTCGACCGACAGCAGGGGTGGGGTCGCCTTGGCGGCCCCACCCCGTCGTCGTGCCGTACGCCGGTCAGCCGGTCGGCGGCTTGAGCCGGTCGGGGGCGGGTTCCCAGAGCTCGATCCGGTTGCCCTCCGGGTCGATCGCCCAGCCGAACCGGCCCTCCGGGTACTCCTCCGCCTCGGGGCTCACCTCCACGCCGGCGGCGCGCAGTTGCCCGAGCATCGCCGGCAGGTCACGGACGCGGAAGTTGAGGCGGACCGACTGCCCGGTCTCCTCCTCCACATCGGCGCCGTACGGCGCGAAGACGGTGGGGCCCTGCTCCTGCCACCAGTCCCGGTCCTCCTCGGGCGTGGGCGGTGGGGTGAGGCCGAGGTGGTCGACATACCACTTCGTCATCGCCGTCGGGTCCTTGACTCGGAAGAAGAGACCACCGATGCCCGTCACGCGTTCCACAGGTACCTCCGTCTGATCCGCCCGTCGGCCGGCCGGCCCGGGCGCTCCACGACTCGTGCACTATGACTGTCAGTCATAGTGCACGAGTCGTACGGCCAGCGCCAGCCGGACACGGGTAGGGACGCCGTCAATCCCCGGCGCCGGATCGGCGCGGCGCCAGACCGGCGAACCGGAGCAGCTCGACCATGCCGAAGTCGCCGTTCTGGCCGGCCAGTGTGGGCCGCCAGGCCGGGTAGGCGGCGCAGTACGACATCGGGTCCGCCTTGAGGATCCCGAGCAGCACCTCGGCGACGAGCCGGCCGCCGACCGGGCCCAGCCGGTGCCCGCCGGCGAGCACCTCCGCCTCCTTGAGGATGTAGTACCAGAGGTAGGCAGGGCCGTCGAACTCCAGCAACTCGTCGGAGAGCGGCACCTCGCCCATGGCCCGCGCGACGTCCTGACCCGACGGAAGCTGCTGCGCCTCGCTGCGCAGCATGTTCCGGACCGCGAGCGAGCCGAGCGACTTCGCCAGGGCACCCTCCTTGGCCCCGGGCACCGCGACGAACGGCAGGTTGAGCAGTACCGGAGCGAGCGAGGCGCCGAACGCCTTGGCCCGCTGCGGGACCCGGTTCGGGTCGGTCCGGAAGAAGAACGACCAGTCGACCGAGTGCTCGGGCAGGATCCGCCCGCCCCGCAGGTCGGCCCGCGGGCTCGTGGCCGCGTTGCGGTCGGCCGGGAACAGCGGCATGTGGAACTTCTCGTTGATCTGGTAGCGGGGCAGCACGGTCGAGTGCATCACCCGGAACGCGGCGACCGCGAACTCCACCGGGATGTACGGCACCGGACGGGGGTCATAGAAGCGCAGCCCGTTCTCGAAGATGTCGTCGACCACGTGCTGCCCGACGAAGAGCGGTAGGTACTCGTGCACCACGATCCACTGGAAGTGCCAGCGGACCAGCTGCTGCGCCTTGTAGAGCAGCTCGTTGTAGTAGTTGTCGAGCGAGAGCAGGTCGTCGAGCCGACCGGCCGGCGCGTCAGCGGGCGCGGCCGGGCGGGGCCGCAAGCGGTCGCCGACCGCGTCGGTCAGGCTGCCGTCGGCCAGGCCGTCCACCACCCGGTTGTGGAACCTGATGAACGCCATGTGGATGTGGGCGATCAGCATGTTCTCGTCGTTTCGCGGGTCCCCGATCAGGGGCACCCCGTCGGGCGTGCGGGCGAAGTCGATCCCACCGGGCCCGAGCACCAGTTTGGTGCCGTGCGACGCCTGGTCGTAGAGGTAGGGGTCGACGGTGGGGCCGGCGCCGTAGAGCGCGTCGAGGTCGAGCCGGGGCGGCCGGAACGCCTGGACGGCTTCCGGGTCCACCTGCTGGTTGAGGACGGTGGTCGGGTCGAAGGTGACGTTGTGGTCGATGAACTGGGCGAGGTAGACGAAGCCGGTGTCCACCGGGCCGAGCTTGTCCGGGGTGATCTCGCCCGCGTCCAACCGGCCGCCGGGCAGTCCGTACTCCTCGGCCAGGGGCAGGCCGGTCGGGCGACGGGGCGGCAGGTTTGGAAACATCCTGCCGAACCGTCCGTGCTGTGCCGTGTTCCCCGGGGGAACGTGGAGGCCGCGGTGCTGGGTGACGCCGTGCCGCATGGCAATCCCTTCGGAGGCTGATGGAAGGGGGACGCGACACGTGGTCGCGCCCCACTCCGCAATTGATAGCCACCGTCCGGTGCCCGGGCCTTCTCACGGCTTGCGGATCCTCGAGCGGGTCCCGTGGGCCGGCTCAACCGGCGAGGAAACCGCCGTCGACGGCGAGCACCGCCCCGGTCACGTAGCTCGCCTCGGCTGAGGCGAGGAAGACGGCCGCCCCGACGAGGTCCTCCGGCTCGGCCACCCGGCCGGCCGGGATCCGCTGCGCCAGCATGGCCTGCACCTCGGGGGCATCCAGCAGGGGCGCCATCATCGGCGTCCGGGTCGCCCCGGGGATCAGCTCGTTGACCCGTACGCCCCGGGGGGCGAACTCGGCTGCCCAGCTCACCGTCAGCAGGTGCAGGGCGGCCTTTGCGGCAGCGTAGACGGCGCCGCCCGGCGAGCCCCGGTGCGCGCCCGCCGTGGTGACGTTGACGACCGATCCGCCCCGTTCTGCCAGGGACGGCAGGGCGGCCCGGGTGACGAACAGGGGCGCCTTGAAGTTGATCGCGAGCACCTGGTCGACGACCTCCTCGGTCACCTGCTCCGCGGTGCCCATGCTCATCACGCCGGCGTTGTTCACCACGACATCGATTCCGCCGTGGCTGTCGAGCACCGCTCGCACCAGCCGATCGGCCTCCCCCGGCCGGGACAGGTCCGCGAGCACGGCCTCGGCCCGCCCGCCGGCGGCCCTGATCCGCTCGACGACGGCGTCGGCCCGCTCCTTGTCGCGGCCGTGCACCACCACGGTGGCACCTTCGGCCGCGTATCCCGTGGCGATGGCCCGGCCGATGCCGGAGGTCGAGCCGGTGACCAGCGCGACTTTTCCTGGTAGGCGATTCATGAGGTGACTCCGATCGACGTACGGTCCGGACTGTCGCTCGTGGCCGGCGGCGCGGCCGGTCGCGGCTGCCGGATGGCGAGGGTGAGCAGGGCCGCGACGGCAAGGATCCCGGCCGCGACCTGAAGGGCGAGCACGGCTCCGCCGATGGCGGCGGTATCCGCCGCGGCGCCGCCCGCGAGCATCTGCCGGGATCGCAGGCCGGCGAGACTGACCAGCAGGGCCAGGCCGACCGCCCCGCCGATCTGCTGGGCGACGGTCAGCATCCCCGAGCCGAGCCCGGCGTCCTCGGCGGTGGTGGCGGACATCGCCGCGGTGGCGAGCACCGGCACAGCGAGCCCGGCGCCCAGCGCGACCAGCATCATCCCGGGCAGGATGTCCGTCAGGTACCGGTCGGTCCCGTCGATGCGGGACAGGTAGAACATCCCGGCCGCGGTGAGCAGGGGCCCCAGGATCAGCACCGCCCGCGCTCCGATGAGCCCGCCCAGCCGCTGCGACAGCGAGATGCCGATCAGCAGGGTCACCGCCATCGGCACGTATGCCAGCCCGGTCTCCAGCGGCGACCAGTCCAGTCGTTCCTGGACGTGCAGGGTCAGCAGGAAGAACATCGCGAACAGGCCGGTGGTGAAGAGCATCATCGTGCCGTTCGCCGCGCTGCGCGTGCGGTTGGCGAAGAACCCCAACGGCACGAGCGGGTGCGCGACCCGGCGTTCCTGCAGCAGGAACGCCGCGAGCAGCACGACGGCGACCGCCAGCGGGACGAGCGCGCGGACGCTGCCCCAGCCGGCGGCGGGCGCCTCCAGCAGCGCGAAGACCAGGGCGGCGAGGCCGACCGTTGCGGTCACCGCGCCGGGGACGTCGACCCGGTGCCGCGAGGCGGTCGCCGCGGGCGGGATCAGCATCGGCACCAGCGCGAGCACGACGACCGCCACCGGCAGGTTGATCAGGAAGACCAGCCGCCAGGAGACCAGGTCGGTGAGCAGGCCCGACAACACGTAGCCGACGATGCCACCGAGGGCGGCGATGCCGCCCCAGAGGCCGATGGCCTTGGCCCGCTCCGCACCTTCCGCGAAGATGAGCGTGATCAGCGCGAGGGCGGTCGGCGAGGCGAGCGCGCCGCCGACGCCCTGCAGGAACCGGGCCACGACCAGCTGCCAGGGCTCCTGCGCGACGCCGCAGGCGAGCGAGGCCACGGCGAAGACGGCGACGCCGACGAGGAACACCCGCCGGTGCCCGACCAGGTCGCCGGCGCGCCCGCCGAGCAGGATCAGCCCGCCGAAGGCGAGCAGATAGCCGTTCACCACCCAGGCGAGCCCGGTGGCGGAGAAGCCCAGGTCTTCACGGATCGAGGGCAGCGCGACGTTCACCACCGTGTCGTCCACGACCAGCATGAACTGTACGAAGCAGAGCAGCGTCAGCGCCCACCAGCGCGCGGGCCGCCGGGGCGGGTCGACCGGGATGGCCATGAATCCTCCTGGGATAGTGCTCGGCACCCTCAGTGGTGACGCGGCTCGACGACCATGGGCAGGCTGTTCGGCAGGCCGCCCTTGGCGACCGAGGGCTTCACGACGTGGCCGGGCACCGGCCGCAGCCGCCACCGGCGGACCAGCGTGGCGAAGACGACCAGCATCTCGGTCATGGCGAACTGTTCGCCGATGCAGATGTAGCGGCCGGAGCCGAACGGCAGGAACGCGTTGCGGGGCACCTCCTCGGCGCGCTCGGGCAGCCAGCGGTCCGGGTCGAACCGGGTCGGGTCGCGGTAGATCCGCGGGTCGCGGTGGATCGCCTGCGGACTGAACATGACGGTCGCGCCGGCCGGCAGGGCGATCCCGGCGAGTTCGGTGGGGCGGGTCGTCTGCCGGGTCAGCACCCACATCGCGTACAGCCGCAGCACCTCGTTGAGGAAGCGTCGGGTGTACTCGAGCTTCGGCAGATCGGCCGCGGTGACCGGGCGGTCGCTGAGCACGTCGGTCAGCTCGTCGTGCAGCCGGCGCTCGACGTCCTCCCGTTGGCCCAGCTCGTACGCCGCCCAGACCAGCGCGCCGTTGGTGGTCTCGGTGGCGGCCGTCGCGATGGTCATCACCTCGGCGTGGATCTGCTTGTCCGGCATCGCCTCGCCGGTCTCCTCGTCGCGCGCCGCGAGCAGCATCGACAGCACGTCACCGTGGTCGACGCCGTCGCGCCGGTACGCCTCGATCATCCGGTCGATGATCCGATGCAGCTGCCGCAGCGCCTGATCGAATCGGCGGTTGCCGGGCGTGGGCAGGGCGGCCAGCGCCGGCATCATGGTGCGGACGGCCACCCCGCGGACCGCGACCGGGATCGACGTGCGGAACTCCTCGACTGCCTCGCGCCCGATGTCGGAGGCGAAGAGCGCCTTCGCCGCGACGGTGAGGGCGATCTCGCGCATCTCCTGCTCCATCACGAGCCGCTCGCCGGCGTGCCAGCCGCCGATCCGTTCGGTGGCGACCGCGCGCATGACGTCCACATAGCCGGCGACCCGTTCCTTGTGGAAGGCGGGCTGCATCAGGCGGCGCTGGCGATGGTTGAAGTCGCCGGTGGAGCAGGAGATCCCGTTGCCGAGCACAAGTTTCGCCTTCTCGACCAGCGGCCCTTTCCCGGCGAAGGCCGAGGCGTCGGTGACCAGGACCCGGCGCAGCAGGTCGGGATCGTTGACCACGTAGGCCGGCTTGCGCCCGAGGTAGATCCTGACCACCGGCCCGGTGTCGCGGGCGCGTTCCATCAGCCGCAGCCCCTGGCTCATCAGCAGCGGCGCGTGCCCGGCGATGGGCAACCGGCCGGAAAGCACCGGAGCCTCTCGCTTCGTACTGTCTGCGGCAACCATCGGTACCTCCCCGGCGGTTCGCGCCCCACCCGACTGGCAGCGCCGACCGGAATGCACCGCGGTCTGGCGGCGATCAGCCGGCGGGACGGGCAGCTCGGAACCCCGATGCCCCCACCCGACGCCCTCTATGACTAATAGTCATAGTGGAGTATGACTGTTAGTCAGTGCAACCCCGGCGCGACATCCGGCCCCGGAGATGCGGCCGGCGCCGGCGGCGCAGTCGCAGCCCGACGACCGCCAGCACCAGAAGGTCGAACCCGAGCAGGAGCAGCACCCACGGCTCCGTCGGCACGCCGTGCGAGTGGCCTCCGCCCGTTGACCCCGAGGGCCCGGGCGGGTCGACCGCGTCGGAGCGGTCGACAGCCGGGCCGGCGGCGTCGGGCCGGCCGGCACCCGCAGCGGCGGCGTCCGGCCCCGCGTCCCGGCGCACCACGAACCGGATCGTGCCGGTGAGCTCACGGCCGGCGCCGAACTCGGCGTGATAGGCGACCAGGTAGGTCCCGTCGCCGGCTGGCGGCACCGCGACGCTGACCGTGCGCCCCCGCACGGTCGGCCGGCCGACCCGGGCCGTGCCGTCGGGGGCGGCCACCGACAGGTGCGTCCCGGACACGGTCGGCGGGCGGTCGAAGGTCATCGTGACCTCGGACGGCGGCTGGGCACGTACGGCCCGGTCGGCGGGCGCCGCGGCGACCAGCCGGACCGGGGCCGCCGCGACCAGCACGCCCAGGAGCGGTACGCCGAGGGCGAGTGCCGCCACCGCGAGACCGGCGACCCGGCCGGCGCCCACCGCCCGGGCGGGCCGGACGGCGGGGCCGGCCATCTCAGGCCTCCGCGACCGCGGTAGGCCGGCAGCTGCACTTCATCAGCGCCTGCTCCCGCCAGGTCGGTCGCAGGTGCAGACCGATCGCGATCACCATCGGCGCGAAGACCACGGCGTTGTAGAACAGGTGCAGCTCGACCCGGGGAAACACGACCTGCGCGAGGCTGGTCGGCACCGCGCGGCCCAGCAGGTACTGGCCGGTGAGGGCCTGCACCAACAGCAGCAGATGCTCCAGGTGATGCCACACCTGGACGCCGAGGGCGATGCCCCACCACAGCCGGGCCCGACCGACGAAGCCGGTCCGCAGCAACCAGAAACCCGCGAGCATCACCAGTGCGTAGCCGTAATGCAGCCACTCCGACTCGACCAACCACGGGAAGGGCAGACCCAGCAGGCCACGAGCCTCGGGCCGGCTCCAGCCGAGGAGCCAGATCTGAGCGGCCTGCACCAGATGCTCGGCCCAGTGGGCGAGCACGACGAACATGAAGACGTTGAGCGCGGCACGGTGCCAGGTGGTATTCAACGTCGCCAGGAGCGACGGAGGGTCCACCGGCCCAAGCTGCTGGGGACGGGCGGTCATCTGACCTCCGGGGATCGGCGCGTACGGCACGGCCGTCGCGGTCTCGGAACGCCCCCGACGGTAGGAGGGTTCCCCGCTGACAAACCTCTTACCGCTTGCGCTCCGCTCCCTCCACCGAGCACACCCCTGGTCGCGGCGCCCCGGCTGCGGCGCGGTTCAGCCGAGCTTCCGGGTCAGCGTCTCGAACACCAGGTCCGGCCGGAGTGGCAGCCCGAACCGCTCGTCGCCGTACGGGAACGGGGTCAGCTCGCCGGTGCGGGCGTAGCCGCGGCGCTCGTACCAGGCGATCAGGTCCTCCCGCTGCCGGATGACGGTCATCCGCAGCGCACCGACGCCCCACTCGTCGCGGGCGAACCGCTCGGCCTCGGCCAGCATCGCCCGGCCCAGGCCGCCGCCCTGCCGGCCCGGCGACACGGCGAACATCCCGAAGTACGCGTGGTCGTCCCGGCGCTCCAGCTGGCAGCAGGCCGCGATTCCGGCCCCGTCCTCGACGACCAGCACCACCCCGTTCGGGTCGGTCACCGCCGCGCCCACCATCGCCGCGTCGGCGCGCTGGCCGTCGATCAGGTCCGCCTCGGTGGTCCAGCCGGCCCGGCTGGACTCCCCCCGGTACGCCGACTGGACCAGGTCGACGAGGGCGGGCACGTCGGCGGGTCGGGCCAGCCGGGCGGCGCGGGTTCCAGCGCTGGTCATCGGTGCTCCCAAGGTCGCGGCAGGTGCCGGACCAGCGTACGACCCGGGCGGTCGTGCTGATCGGAAGGGTCGCTGAGCCGCCCCAGCGGACACGGGGCGCCGCGACCCCGACCTGTCACCTGACCGTCATGTGGTCGTGGGGTGACCGCCATACCGGTTGGCCAAGGTGGGCCGACGCGGTCCGCGCACCAGCATGGTGGGCCGACGCGGTCCGCGCACCAGCATGGTGGGCCGACGCGGTCCGCGCACCAGCATGGTGGGCCGACGCGGTCCGCGCACCAGGAGGCAGGGGCGAGCCCGCCGGGCCCGGCGCCCGAGCGGCGGCGCCGCCGGCCCGTACCCGGAAAGGACACCAGGATGACCGCCGTCCCGGACGCCCACGTGCTGACGTTGATCTGCGACAGCTGCGGCGACACCGTCACGGACGCCGCCTCGCCGCTCACCGACGCCGAGGTCGTCTGGCCCCTGCTGGCCGAGCAGGCGTGGACCGGCTCGCCGCTCGCAGCCGGGCCCCACCACTGCCCGCACTGCAGTCGCCAGCCCCGATCCGCCGGCGGGCACCACGCGCGGTGCGCGGGGCACGGCCCGGGTGGCATCGCCGGCATCGACCACCGAGCCGGGGTGACCCTGGTCGCCGCCACCGGTGACATCGACCTGGACAGCGGCGACACGCTGCGCGCGGCGCTGCGGCACGCGGCCGACATGGGCGGCGACGTGGTGGTCGACCTGGCCGAGGTGCACGTGATCGACTCGACGGGGCTGAGCTTGCTGGTCCGCGCCCACCGGGACGCCCGCGCCCGGGGGGCCGAGCTGTGCCTGGCGGCGCCGCCCCCGTTCGTGCGTACGGTGTTGCACACGATGCGGTTGGAGGCGGTCTTCCCGATCTTCGACGGCGCCGACGAGGCCGTCGCGGCGCTGACCCGCGACCGCGCCGGCCGGCCGGTTTCCGCCGCCCGTCGGTGAGCCCGGTCAGTGCCGGCGCCAGGCCACCGTCCCGGCAGTCGCGGCGGCCAGGCCGGCGGCCGTCAGGAACCGGTGCCGGGACAGCCAGGCCTGGGCGCTGTGCGGGTGTGACCGGCCGCTGAACTCGCCCTGCGCGCCGTGATCGCGGCCCTGGGGTCCGTCCGCCGGTAGCCACAGGTTCCCGGGCCGGTGCGGATCGGCGGGCTGGTCGGTCTGCTGCGACTGGTATCCGGTGCGGGCCAGGTACCGGTCGAGCAGCCCCGGCGCCAGCCGGTTGCCGAGGATGGTCAGCGCGGTGGAGGCCCCGACCCAGTACGCCCGGCGGCCGGGCCGGTCGGCGGCGGCCACGATGGCCCGGGCCGCGACCACCGGCTGGTAGATCGGCGGTACGGGTTGGGCGTGCCGGGACAGCCGGGACGCCAGCCAGTCGAACTGCGGGGTGTTGAGCGCGGGCAGGTGCACCATGGTCACCTTGACGTTGCTCCGGTCGTGCATCAGCTCGCAGCGCAACGCCTCGGTGAAGCCGACGATGGCGTGCTTGGACGCGCAGTAGGTGGCCTGCAACGGGATGCCCCGGTACGCCAGCGCCGAGCCGACCTGCACGATGGCGCCCCGGTCGCGGGGCGCCATGTGGTCGAGCGCGACCCGGGTGCCGTGCACGTAGCCGAGGTAGGTGACCTCCATGGCCCGGCGGAACTCCTCCGGCCGGGTCTGCCGGAACGGGGCGAAGATCGAGCTGAAGGCGTCGTTGATCCACAGGTCCATCGGGCCGAGTTCGGACTCGACGCGCCGCCCGGCGGCGACGACCTGGTCGTAGTCGGCCATGTCCACCTCGATCGGCAGCGCCCGGCTGCCGGCGGCGCGTACCTCCTCGGCGGCCGCGTCGAGCCCCTTGCGGCCCCGGGCCAGCAGGGCGATGGCGATACCCCGCCGGGCCAGCAGGCGGGCGGTGGCCCGGCCCACCCCGGCGCTGGCCCCGGTGATCACCGCGACCCGTGCGTGCTGTGGGTTCCGGCCCATCCCGCCCTCCCGGTCTCGTCGCTGTGCGGTCCCGGCGTCTACCCGGTGCCGGCCGAGCTACTCCGGACCGCCGGTCGGGTGTGCGGCGGTACGGAGCGGGTAGCCGCTGCCGGTGGGCCGCGACGACCATCCGCCCGGGGCGCAGACGGCGACGCACGCACCGAGCGTGCTGCGCGAGTACGCGCTGCTCGCCGACGGTCGGCGCGGCGCGCTCGTCGGACCCGACGGCAACATCAGCTGGCTGTGCGCCCCCGGCTGGGCCGACCCGCCGGTGTTCAGCAGGCTGCTGGGCGGTCGCGGCGACTATCTGGTGACCCCGGCCAATCCCCGCTTCGTCTGGGGCGGCCACTACGAGCCGGCGTCGTTGGTGTGGCTGAGCCGGTGGGTGACCACCGACGGGATCATCGAGTCCCGGGAAGCCCTGTGCTACCCGGGCGAGCAGCGACGGGTGGTGCTGCTGCGCCAGATCCGCGCGGTCGACCGGGACGCGGTGGTCCGGGTCCGGCTCGACCCGAGGGCCGACTTCGGCCGCGAGCCGGTGCGCGACGCGCGACGGGAGGGTTCGCACTGGCTGGCCCGCTCGGGCAACCTGTACCTGCGGCACAGCGGCGGCGAGGGGCTGCGGCCCACCGGCGACGGTGCGCTCTGCGGTGAGCTCACCGTGCCCGCCGGCGGCCGGCACGACCTGGTGCTGGAGATAGCCGACCGGCCGATCGAGGACGAGCCGCCCCAGCCGTCCGAGCTGTGGCGCACCACCGAGCACACCTGGCGGCAGGCGCTGCCACCGCTGGCCGGCGGCCCCGCGCAGCGCGACGCGGTGTTCGCGTACGCGGTGCTGCGCGGGCTGACCCGGCCCGGCGGCGGAATGGTGGCGGCGGCCACGACGGCGCTGCCGGAACGGGCGCTCGCCGGCCGCAACTTCGACTACCGCTACGCCTGGTTGCGGGACCAGTCCTTCGCCGGACACGCCGCCGCGCGGATCGGGCGGTACGACCTGCTGGACGACGCGGTCGCCTTCCTCTCCGCGCGGGTGCTCGCCGACGGGGACCGGCTTGCCCCCGCGTACACCGTCGACGGCGGCCCGATGCCGCCACCGCACGGGCTGGAGTTCCTGGCGGGGTATCCGGGGGCGCCGCCGCGCACCGGGAACTGGGTGAGCGGGCAGTTCCAGCTGGACAGCCTCGGCGAGGTCCTGCTGCTGCTGGCGACCGCCGGGCGGCACGACCGGCTGACCGACGACGGCTGGCGGGCGTTGGACTCCACCGCGCGGATCGTGGCGGAGTGCTGGCGGCAGCCGGACTCGGGGATCTGGGAGTTGTCGGCCCGGCAGTGGACGCACTCGAAGCTCACCTGCGTGGCCGGCCTGCGTTCGGCCGCTGGGATCGCGCCGCGCGGCCTGGCCGGACGGTGGGTGGCGTTGGCGGACGCGATTCTCGCCGGCGCGGCGGCACACGGCCTGCATCCGTCCGGTCGGTGGCAGCGGGCGTACGACGACGGGCGGGTCGATGCGGCGCTGCTGTTTCCCGCGATCCGCGGCGCGGTGCCGGCGGACGACCCCCGCACCGAGGCGACCCGGCGGGCGGTCCTGGCCGAGCTGGAGTGCGACGGGTACCTGTACCGGTTCCGTCCGGACCGCCGCCCGCTGGGCGACGCCGAGGGCGCGTTCCTGCTCTGCGGGTTCGGCGCGGCGCTGGCCGCGTGGCAGGCCGGCGACGTGGCCGAGGCGCAACGCTGGTTCGAACGCAACCGCGCCGCCTGCGGCCCGCCGGGGCTCTTCACCGAGGAGTACGACGTGCAGCAGCGGCAGTTGCGGGCGAACCTGCCGCAGGCGTTCGTGCACGCGTTGATGTTGGAGACGGCGGTGACGCTGGGCCAGGCCACGCCGTGCCGGCCGCCCGGCTGACCGGCCGTCACGACCCGGAGATGAGCGCCAGCCCGGTCTCCGGATCGACCCGCTTGGCCAGCTCCGGCGCCACCTCCGAGATGATCACCTCCAGCGTCGGCCAGACCCGGCCGCGCAGCAGGTGCCCGCCGACCGTGCCGCCGTCGCGGCGGCCGAGGACCGCGTGCACGTGCAGCACCGGCGTGCCGTCGCGGGCCGCGACGTCGCCGAGCAGCGAGAGCACCTCGACCTGCTCGGCCACGGGGATCCGCCGGTAGTCGCCGGCGTCCCGGTCGAACCAGCCGACCTCGGCGTCGGCGAACCCGCCGACGGCGGTCACCCGGGCGGCGCGTATCCCCTGCTCGCGCAGGGCCGCCCCGACGGCGGCGACCGCCTCCTCCCCCTGGTCGCAGACCACCACCAGGACCCGGCCGGTCTGCTGGCGCACCTCGCGTGCCCGCATCGTCGAACCTCCTCCGCCTCAGGCCACCCGGTACCGGTCCGCCTCGCCGGCCCGCAGCGTCAGCCCCACGCCCGGCCGGTCCAGCGGAACGGCCGCCGCGCCGCCGGTGGCCGGCACCGCGCCGTCGAAGAGCATCGACTCGATCCGGACGTGGTCGTGGAACCACTCGACGTGCCGCAAATTGGGGGTGGCGGCGGCGACCGCGAGGTGCTGGTGGGGGGCGCAGTGCGCGGAGACCTCCAGCCCGGCCGCGGCGGCCACCGCCGCCGCCCGCAGGAACTCGGTGATCCCGCCGCACCGGGTGACGTCGATCTGGAGGCAGTCGACGTACGGCGCCATCCGGTGGAAGTAGACCAGGTCGAAGCCGTACTCGCCGGCGGCCACGTCGGGCAGCACCTGGTCGCGCACCTGGCCGAGGCCGGCCAGGTCGTCGGAGCTGACCGGTTCCTCGTACCAGCGCACGTCGAGGTCGTCGGCGGCCCGCATCACCCGGACGGCCTGCTTGCGCTGGTAGCCGCCGTTGGCGTCCACGTACAGCTCGGCCTGGTCGCCGATGGTGCGCCGGGCGGCGGCCATCCGGGCCAGGTCGCGGGTGGCCTCGTTCCCCCCGGACTCGCCGATCTTGATCTTCACGCGGGGGATGCCCTCCTCGTGCACCCAGGCGGCGAGCTGCCGGTGCTGGCGGGCGGCGTCGTAGGTGGTGAAGCCGCCGCTGCC
The DNA here is from genome assembly GCF_040654475.1 of Micromonospora sp. NPDC050686. Classification (NCBI taxonomy): domain Bacteria; kingdom Bacillati; phylum Actinomycetota; class Actinomycetes; order Micromonosporales; family Micromonosporaceae; genus Micromonospora; species Micromonospora sp. NPDC050686. The sequence goes on along the minus strand of NZ_JBFAID010000037.1, from coordinate 31,716 downwards.
GTACACCGGGACGCGCCGGCGGGCGGTGCCCAGCAGCCGGGCCAGCGGCAGGCCGAGCCGGCGGGCCTTGAGGTCCCAGATCGCGCAGTCGGCGGCGGAGAGGGCGAGCCCGGCGACGCCCGGCCGGCCAGCGTTGCGCAGCCGCCGGCGCATCGCCGCCCACGCGGCCGGCACGTCGTCCGGGTCCAGCTCGGCGACCACCGGGGCGAGCAGGTCGGCCACCACGGGCAGCACGGCCGGCGGACCGTAGGTCCAGCCCAGGCCGGTGTGCCCGTCGGCCGTCGCGGAGACCAGCACCAGCGTGGTGGCGTCCCAGGCCAGGGTGCCGTCGCCCTCCGGGGCGTCGGTGGGCACCCGGTACGCGGCCACGCTCAGCCGCACGCCGTCACCGCCCCCGCCGGGCGGCCCGGACGGCGAGCGCGGCCACCGGCGCCAGCGCGGCCAGGGCGAGGGCCGCCGCGGCGGCCCAGCGGGCGGCCCGGGGTGGCGGGGTGGGCCGCTCGGCCCAGCTCCACTCGGGCCGGGCCGGCACCGGGCCGCCGCGCAGGCCGGCGCGGAGCAGCTCGGCGAGGTGGATCGCCCGGCGTCCGGCCGCGGCGCTCTGCGCGACCTGGGTACGACAGCTGAAGCCGTCGGCGAGGATCACGTCGGTGTCGGCGGCGTCCCGTACGGCGGGCAGCAGCACCCGTTCGGCGCACGCCTCGGAGACCTCGTAGTGGCCCTGTTCGAAGCCGAAGTTGCCGGCCAGGCCGCAGCAGCCGGAGTCCAGGACGTCGGCGTGCACCCCGGCGGCGGCGAGCACCGCCCGGTCGGCGTCGGTGCCGAGGATGGCGTGCTGGTGGCAGTGGGTCTGGATCAGCGCGTGCGCCGGCAGTCGCGGTGGCCGCCAGCCGGGGGTGTGCTCGTGCAGCAGTTCCGCCAGGGTCACCGTCTGCTGGCGCAGCCGGGTCACGTCCTCGTCGACGGGGAACAGCTCGTGGGCGTCGCTGCGGAACACGGCGGTGCAGCTCGGCTCCAGGCCGACCACCCGGGTCCCGGCCCGCAGGTGCGGGCGCAGCACGTCGACGGTCCGCTGCAGCACCCGCTTGGCGACGTCGAGCTGGCCGGTGGAGATCCAGGTCAGGCCGCAGCAGACCGGCTGGTCGGGCACCCGGACCCGCCAGCCGGCGGCCTCCAGCACCTCGACCGCCGCCCGCCCGATGTCGGGGTGGAAGTGGTTGGTGAAGGTGTCCGGCCAGAGCAGCACCTCGCCGCGCGAGCCGTCCCCGCCGGGGGTACGCCGGGCGAACCAGCGCTGGAAGGACTCGGTGGCGAAGAGCGGGATGTCCCGGCGCCGGTCGACGCCGCCGAGCGCCTTGGCGAGCCGGCCCAGGGCCGGGGCCTGCGCCAGCGCGTTCACCAGCCGGGGAGCCCGGCCGGCGACGGCCGCGGCCAGCGGCAGCCAGCCCATCGAGTAGTGCGACCGGGGGCGCAGCCGGCCCGCGTAGTGGTGGGACAGGAACTCCGCCTTGTAGGTGGCCATGTCCACGTTGACCGGGCAGTCCGCCTTGCAGCCCTTGCAGGCCAGGCAGAGGTCGAGGGCGTCGCGGACGGCGTCCGAGCGCCAGCCGTCGCCGATCGGGCCGCCCCGGGCGGTGCCGTCGAGCATCTCGAACAGCAGCCGGGCCCGGCCTCGGGTGGAGTGCTCCTCCTCCCGGGTGACCATGTACGACGGGCACATCACCCCGCCGTGCTCCCGGCGGCACTGGCCGACGCCGACGCAGCGCAGCACGGCGCGGCTGAAGCTGCCGGAGTCGTCGGGGTAGCGGAACCGGGTGTCCACGTCGCCGTGGTTGAAGTCCACGCCGAGCCGCAGGTGGCTGTCCAGCGGGTAGGGCGCGACCGCCTTGCCGGGGTTCATCCGGTCGTCGGCGTCGAAGATCGCCTTGCACTGGCCGAACGCCCGGATCAGCCGGTCACCGAACATCTTCACCAGCAGCTCGCCGCGGGACTGCCCGTCACCGTGCTCGCCGGAGAAGGAGCCGCCGTACGTCACGACCAGGTCGGCGGCCCGCTCGACGAAGGAGCGGTACTGGCGCACGCCGTCCGCGGTGGTCATCACGAACGGGATGCGGGTGTGCACGCAGCCCTGCCCGAAGTGCCCGTACAGCGACGCCTGTTCGAATCCGTACTCGTGGAAGAGGCGGTCCAGGTCCCGCAGGTAGTCGCCCAGCCGTTCCGGGGGGACCGCGGAGTCCTCCCACCCCTCCCAGGTGTCCCGCTCCCCCGGCACCCGGGCGGTCGCGCCAAGCCCGGACTCGCGGACCCGCCACATGTCTTCCTCGTCGGCCGGGTCGTCGAAGCGGTGCACGCCCGGCCCGCCGCCGTCGCGGCACAGGTCGTCGATCAGGCGCGCGGCGGCCGCCTCCGCCTCGGCCACGGTGTCGCCGCCGAGCTGCACCATCAGCCAGCCGCCGCCGGCGGGAAGCTTGTGCAGGGCGGCCGGGTGCAGGTGCTTGCGCTTCTCGAAATTGATCAGCTTGTCGTCGAGGCCCTCCAGCGCGACCGGACGGTGCGGCAGGACCCGGGGCACCGCGTCGCCGGCGGCGGCGATGTCCGGGTACGACAGGAACACCATCGACGTGGCCCGCACCACCGGCACCAGCCGCAGCCGGGCCCGCAGGACGGTGACCAGTGTGCCCTCGGAGCCGACCAGCGCCTGCCCGACGTGGAAGTTCTTCTCCGGCAGCAGGCTGTCGATGTTGTATCCGGAGACCCGGCGCGGGATGTGCGGGTACCGGGCGCGGATCTCGGTCAGGTACTCGTCGCGCAGCTCCCGCAGGGCCCGGTAGATCTCGGCCTGGCGGCCACCCCGGCGCTGGATCTCGGCGTACCGCTCGTCGCTGGTCTCGCCCACCCACATCCGGGTGCCGTCGTACAGCAGCACCTCCAGCTCGACGACGTTGTCGACCGTTTTGCCGCTGCGTTGGGCGGTGGAGCCGCAGGAGTTGTTGCCGATCATGCCGCCGATGGTGCAGTGGCTGTGGGTGGAGGGGCGCGGCCCGAACTCCAGCCCGTGCGGCGCGAGCAGGTCGTTGAGCGTGTCGAGCACGATGCCCGGCTCGACGAGGCAGGTCCGCGCGGCCGGGTCGACCGCCAGCAGCCGGTTGCAGTACTTCGACCAGTCGATCACCACCGCCACGTTGGTGACCTGGCCGGCCAGGCTCGTGCCGCCGCCCCGGGAGAGCACGGGCACGCCGTGCCGCCGGCAGACGGCGACCGCGGCCACCGCCGCCTCGACCGTACGGGGCAGCACCAGGCCGAGCGGCACCTGCCGGTAGTTGGAGCCGCCGGTGGCGTAGGCGGCCCGGGAGCCGTCGTCGAACCGCACCTCCCCGTCGACCTCGGTGGACAGGTCGGCGGCGAGGGCGGCCAGGTCGACGTCGTGCGCCGGCGCGGGTGGCCGCAGGACGGGGTCGGGCAGCGGCACGCCGGCGACCGGGGCCGGCCGGGCTGCGGTCCGCCGGATCACGACCGCAGCTCGTTGATCTTGTCGCGGGCCACCGTGGTGAGGGTGGCGGCCTTGTGCGGCTGGCCGCGCAGGAACGCCTCGGTGAAGTGCTTGGCCTGGTCGTAGCCGACCTTGCCCGGCATCGGCGGCTCGTCGGGGTTGACGTCGCAGTCGACCAGCGCCGGGCCGGGGTGGGACAGCGCGTCGCGGATCACCCCGGGCAGCGCCCTGGGGTCGGTGACCTTGGCGCCGTACCCGCCGCAGGCGCGCGCCCAGGCGGCGAAGTCCGCCTCCGGCTGCCGGTGCCGCACCGCGTACTCCGGGTAGCCGAGGACGATCTGCTCCCAGAGGATCTGCCCGTACGAGTTGTTGTTGTTGATGATCACCTTGATCGGCAGCTGGTGCCGCGCCGCGGTGAGGAACTCGGCCATCAGCATGGCGAACCCGCCGTCCCCGACGAACGCGATCACCTGCCGGCCGGGGAACGCGTGCTGCATGGCGATCGCGTACGGCAGACCGGGCGCCATGGTGGCCAGGTTGCCGGAGAGGTAGAACTCCCGGCGGCCGCGGATGGTCCAGTGCCGGGCCGACCAGGTGGCGATGGTGCCGGAGTCGCAGGTGAGGATCGCGTCGGAGGTGGCCGCCTCGTCCACGCAGCTGATCAGGTACTGCGGCGCGATCGGGTCGCGGGTCGGGTCCTGCAGGGCGACCATCTCCGCGCGCCACGCGTCCCGCTCCCGCTGGTACTTGGTCAGGAAGGACCGGTCGGTGCGGGCCGCCAGCAGCGGCAGCAACTGCCGCAGCGCGACCCCGGCGTCGGCGGTGACCGGGGCGTCCACCGGCAGCCGCATCCCGATCAGGCTGGCGTCGATGTCGATCTGCGCCACCCGGGCCTGCCCCGGCGCCGGCAGGAACTTCGCGTACGGGAAGGAGGTGCCGACCATCAGCAGGGTGTCGCACTCCTCCATCAGCTCCTCGCTCGGGCGGGTGCCGAGCAGGCCGAGGCCGCCGGTGGTGAGCGGATGGTCGTCGGGGACGACCATCTTGCCGGAGAGCGTCTTGACGATCGGGCTGCCCAGCGCCGCGGCGACCGCGAGCACCTCGTCGCGGGCGTGCCGGGCGCCGACGCCGACCAGCATGGCGATCTTCGTCCCGGCGTTGAGCAGTTCCGCCGCGCGGGCCAGGTCGGCCGGCTCGGCCGGCACCGCGGGACGCGACACGACCGGGCTGCTGGCCGGCGGCTCCCCGGGGCTCACGTGCCGGTACGGGTCCTCGTCGAGGGCCGCGACCTGCACGTCGTTGGGGAAGCTCAGGTGGGCGACGGTGCGCTTGGCCAGGGCGTTGCGGATGGCGATGTCGACCAGCCCGGGCAGCTGCCGCGGGTTGGTGACCATCATGTTGTAGACCGCGACGTCCTGGTACAGCAGCGGGGTGTGCACCTCCTGCTGGTAGTTCTGCCCGAGCACCGAGGTCTCCTGCATGCCGGTGATCGCCAGCACCGGCACGTGGTCGAGCTTGGCGTCGTACAGCCCGTTGAGCAGGTGGATGGCGCCCGGGCCGGAGGTGGCCACGCAGACGCCGAGCCGCCCGGTGGCCTTGGCGTAGCCGGTGGCCATGAAAGCCGCCGCCTCCTCGTGGTGCACCAGGACGAAGGTCAGCTTCTCCCGTTGCCGCCGGAAGCCCTCCATCAGCCCGTTGATGCCGTCGCCGGGCAGGCCGAAGACGGTGTCGACACCCCACTCCACCAGCCGACGGGCCAGGCTCTCGCCCACGATCTCCTGCACGTCACGCCTCCCGGTTGCGTACCGGCCCCGTGGGCCGCCGGCCGGTTGCCGGGCTACCCGTGCCCGTTCGCGTTGACCGTCCGGATGCCGCGCCTACCCGCACCGATTGGCGTTAAACGCCCAGATCCGGCCGGTTCTCCCGTCCCGGCCCGGCGGGCGGCCCCGGCGCCATCCCACCGGGCCGGGGCAGCGCCGGTCAGCCGGGCCGGCGGGCACGGGCCAGCAGGAAGCCGAGCACCAGGCCCACCCCCAGCGGCAGGGCGCTCCCGCCGACCGTGCCGCGCAACCGGCGCAGCCCCTGCCGGGGATCGACGACCGCTCCCGCGACGTCGCCGGCCGCGCCGACCGCCACGTCATCCATCCGACTCCTGCGCATCCCCGTACCGCCCTCCACTCGGTTGCCGGCTCGCCCTACCCGCCTGGTGGCCGGACAAACCGGGCGGGGCAGCCGGTGCGACCGCGGTCAGTCACCCGCGGCGACCTCCACCCGGGCCGGACCGCCGCCGCTGCCCCGGTCGTCGAGCACCAGCCGCGCGCGGCCCCCGACGGCGTACCGGACGTGGATGACCTGCGGGGTGTGCACGACCCGGATCGGGGTGAGTTCGATCCCTTCCCGCCCGTCCAGGTCGAGGCGTTCGTCCAGCAACCGCATCCCGGCGCCCAGCACCACGGGGGCGATGTGCAGCTCCAACTCGTCCAGCAGGCCGGCCTTCAGCACCTGCCGGACCAGTTCCCCACCGCCGGCCACGGCCACATTCCGGCCGTCCGCCACGGCCCGGGCCCGCTCGATCGCGGCGGCGACGCCGTCGGTGACGTAGGTGAAGCTCGTCCCGCCCCCACGGACCAGGGTCTCGCGGGGCCGGTGCGTGACGACGAAGACCGGCGCCCGGAACGGCGGCTCGTCGCCCCACGGCACCTCACCGCCGTCGGCCATCCGCCGGCCCATCACGTACGCCCCGGCGGCCGCGAACGTCTCCGCCATGATCTGGGAGTTGGTGTCCTGCTCGCCGCCGGCGAAGCCCAACCGCTCCCGCCAGGCCATCGCGTCGATCACCCAGCGGGTCACCCGGAAGAACCCGAGGCTCTCCGCCGACTCCATCCAGTTGCCGGTGCCGTCGTGCCTCGGTCCGGCGTAGCACCCGTCGAGGGAGACCGACAGCTGTGCGGTCACCTTGGTCATGGTCGTCGCTCCGTTCTCTCCCGCCCCCGGTCGGGGTGGTCATGGAGAGGTCGGAGCCGCGCGCCGGCTCCCGACAGCAGCCGGCGGAAAGATTTCGCCGCGCCCATCAGCCGGCTCGCCCGCCGCACCACGGTCGGTGCGGCGCGACGGCGTCTCCTAAGCTGCCAGTGGTAGCGGTTCGGTCGTCCTGTTCGGAGGGTGGGCATGCCGGCGGGTTCGGGCAGTGCAGGAGTGACCGGTGGCTAGGCGTGGTTCCCGGGCCGGTGGGGCCGGCAAGCCCCGGGCCGGCAAGCTGGTCCGCAAGGCGGTGGAGGCGCTGGACAAGCCCCGGGTACGCGGCCCGAACCCGGACCTGCCCCCGGTGACCATCAAGATCCAGCGCAAGCCGTTCATGCCGAAGGGCCCGTTCCAGCGCAAGACCAACGCGCTGAAGAAGCTCGGCGAGGAGGGCAAGCTCTACAAGGCCACCAACCCGGTCGCCCGCAATGACAAGATCACCAGCGACTACCGGCAGGACCTGATCAAGCGCATCCACGAGCAGTACGGCCGGCGCAACCCCGAGTTCTCCCGCAGGCTCATCGACCGGGTCACGGATCCGACCCGGATGCATCCCGACCACGTCTGGGAGCTGCAACTCGGCGGCCCGGACCACGCGAGCAACCTCAGATTCCTGCACGCCCGGACGAACACCGACATCGGTACCCGGCAGATCTGGCCGCAGATCCAGAACCTGACCGACGGCACGCCCATCAGGATCGAGGTGATCGAGTGAACGACGAGCTGCGCCGGCGGGTCGAGCGGATCCGGGCGGTGCTGGCCGACCGGGACGACGGCATCGTGCTCGGCGACTTCCCGCCCGGCCGCACGGTCGAGGCGGCCGGTCTCCCGCCCGGCCTGGCCGAGGTCGTCGCGATCACCGAGGGCCCGCGCGCCGGCGACCTGGTGCTGCTCAAGGCCGACCGGATCGGCGAGCCCGAGATACCCCTCGACGAGGTCGCCGCCGACGTCCCCGACCCCGGCAACTGGGTTCATGTCGGCGCCCGCAACTACGAGCCGCTGCTGGCCAACGCCACCACCGGCGAGGTGTGGTGGTTCCCCGACACCGGCGTGGTGTGGTACGAGAGCCACCTGTTCGAGAAGCTCGCCGACAACCCCGCCGACCTGGTGCTCGACTACCTGCTCGGCGACGGATACCTGGACATCGCCGGCCCGGACGACTGGTCCGCCCTGCTCGTCGCGCTCGGCTGGGCCGAGGACGACGAGGACGACGAACCCGGGGGCTGACCGCCACCGGGTGAGCCCGGGATGACCCGAACCCGTTGCTCCATCAAACGGGTTTGATGTATTTTCCGGTCATGGCGTCGCCGAGCCGGGCCGCCCCGGCGTTCTTACGGCTGGCCGCCCACCCGCTGCGGTGGCGGCTGTTGACCGTGCTCGCGCAGGGCGACCACCGGGTCCGGGACCTGGCGGCACTGGTGGGTGAGCCGCAGAACCTGGTCTCCTACCACCTGCGGCTGCTGCGCGACGGCGGGTTGGTCACCGCCACCCGCAGCAGCTTCGACGGTCGGGACAGCTACCACCACCTCGATCTGGACCGCTGCGCCCAGGCGTTGGCCGACACCGGCGCCGCACTGCACCCGGCGCTGCACCCGCCCGCCGCGCCGCAGTGCGCCGAGATCGGCCCGCGACGCTCGCCCCGCCCCGGCGTGCTGTTCGTGTGCACCGGCAACAGCGCCCGGTCCCCGATCGCCGAGGCCCTGCTGCGCCGGCACACCGGCGGCCGGGTCGAGGTGGCCAGCGCCGGCATCCGGCCCCGGGACCGCCTGCATCCCAACGCCGTACGGGTGCTGCGCGAGGAGTTCGGCACGGACGTCGCCGGGCAGCGCACCCGGCACGTCGACACGCTGGCCGGGCGCCGCTTCGACTACGTGATCAGCCTGTGCGACCGGGCCCGGGAGTCCTGCCCCGACTTCGCCGGCCAGCCCCGCAGGGTGCACTGGAGCATCCCCGACCCGGCCGCGGCCGGCGACACCGACCGGGCCAGCTATCCGTCCTTTCGGCGGGTCGCGGCCGAGATCCAGCGACGGGTCGGACACCTGACGCCCGTCCTCACCGCCAGCACCCGCCCGAAGGAGGCCCCGCAGTGACCGCATCCGACCGGTACGCCAGCGTCCGCTACCTCGTCGACGACGTCCAGGCAGCCGTCGACTTCTACACCACGCACCTCGGCTTCACCCTGAACTTCGACGCCGCGCCCGCCTTCGCCGATGTGGTACGGGGCCCGCTGCGGCTGCTGCTGTCCGGCCCGGCCAGTTCGGGTGCCCGCGCCACCCCCGACGACGCCGCCACCGCCGGACACAACCGGATCCACCTGGTCGTCGACGATCTCGACGCCACGATCGGCCGGCTGCGCGGCACCGGAGTGCCGTTCCGCAGCGACGTGGTGGCCGGCCCGGGCGGGCGGCAGATCCTGCTCGCCGACCCCGCCGGCAACCTCGTCGAGCTCTTCCAACCCGCGCGCCGGGCGGCGGCCACGCCGGTCACCGGCTGAGCGGATCAGGAGGCGCCGGCGTCCCGGCCGGCCAGCTGCGCCCGAGCGCGCCGGTGCTCCTCGGCGTCGATCTCGCCCGACGCGTACCGGCGGTCGAGGATCTCCTGCGGCGTCTCCCGGGTCTGCCGCCCGCCCTCGCCGTCCGGGCGCCGGACCAGCCGCAGCAGCGCCCAGACCAGCCCGGCGCCGAGCGCGAGCCACAGCACCGGAACCAGCGTCATCCACAGCCCGCCAGGGCCGTATCCGTACATCATCGCGTCACCTCCGGGGGCGGTCCCCACCCCGCCATCGTCACGCGGCCGGCGCTGCCGGGCCAGGGACCGCGGGCCCGGACCGCCGGGCCGTCCGGCCCCCCGGCGTACGCCGGCCGCCGGGACGGTGCCGCCCCGGGCGTCACCAACCGCTCTTGTCACACACCCCGTCGGCGTCCTGGGGTTCGGCCTGGAGGGTGGCGTGCTCGATGCCGAACCGGTCGTGCAGCACCTGCCGGGACCCGGCGAGCACGGCGGCGAGGTCGCCGCGACGGGCCAGGATCAGGTGCGCCGAGGCCACCTCCATGCCCGAGGTGAGGGTCCACACGTGCAGGTCGTGGACGTCGGCGACGCCGTCGACCGCGGCCAGCGCGTCGCGGACCTCGGCGACGTCGAGGTGCGGCGGCGCGGCCTGCACCAGCACGCGCACGGCCGCCCGGCCCAGCCGGTAGGTGCGGGGCAGGATGAACAGGCCGACCGCCACGGCGATGATCGGGTCGGCGTACCACCACTCGGTGAGGGCGATGACCGCCGCGGCGACGATCACCCCGACGGAGCTGAACAGGTCACCGAGCACCTCCAGGTAGGCGCCCCGCACGTTCAGGCTCTCCGTCGCGCCGGAGCGCAGCAGCAGGAACGCCCCGACGTTGGCCAGCAGGCCCGCCACCGCCACGACCAGCATCGGCCCGGCAAGCACCTCGGGCGGCTCGGCGAACCGGCGCACCGCCTCCACCAGCACGAAGATCGCCACGCCGAAGAGCAGCACGGCGTTGGCGAGCGCGGCGAGCACCTCCGTGCGGTAGAGGCCGAAGGTGCGCTGCCCGTCGCGGGAGGCCCGGCTCGCCGCGGTGATCGCGGCCAGCGCCATCCCGATGCCGAGCACGTCGGTGAACATGTGCCCGGCGTCGGAGAGCAGCGCCAGGGAACCGGTCAGCCAGGCGGCGACCGCCTCGACCAGCATGAACCCGGCGAGGAGGCCGAAGGCCGCCCAGAGCCGGCCCCGGTGCTTCGCACCGGCCCGCAGCACCTGCCCACCATGGTCGTGCCCCGCTCCCATGCCGCACTTCCTTCCCCGTCCACTCCCGCCAACATATGTTTACATTGCAATAAGTGCAAGTGGCGCGGGGGGATCTGCTTCCTGACAGACGGGCGTCCGCCGGCGCTACGGCAGCGTCGTCCAGTAGTCCCAGAAGCGGTGCAGGATCGCGGCGGCGACGGCGGCGTACCAGGCGACGAGGACGAGGCGGCCTCGACGCGCGCCACGGCGGGGGCGGCGCTCATTCGGCGAGGGCGCCGTCGATGGCCGCCGTCAGGTCGTCGGAGTTGCGCAGCTTGGTGAGCTGGCGGCCGTTGAGGCAGAACGTCGGGGTGCGCGGGCGCCGGTGACTTGATACAGCAATCGGTGTACTGTTGGCGCGTGGAGACGTTGACCCACGGGCAGGTGCTGGCCCGCTTCGGCCACGCGCTGTCCGACCAGACCCGGGCGCGGCTGCTGCTGGCTTTGCGCGACGGGCCGGGCTACCCGGCGCAGCTCGCCGACCTGCTCGGCACCACGCGGCAGAATCTCTCCAACCATCTGAGCTGCCTACGCGGCTGCGGCCTGGTCGTGGCCACCCCCGAAGGGCGACGCACCCGCTACGAGCTGGCCGACCCCCGATTGGCGCACGCACTGGGCGACCTGCTCGGCCTGGTCCTGGCCGTCGACCCCGCGAGCTGCCCCGACAGCGAGGCGAAGGGCTGCTGCTGATGACCCTGCCCCTCCTGCGGACCTCCGGCGGGCCGTCGGGCGACCGCCGCGCGGTGCTCACCCGCCGGGTCCGGCTCCTCGTCGCCGCCACCATCACCTACAACGTGATCGAGGCGGTCGTGGCGCTCGGCGCCGGCACGGTCGCCTCGTCCACCGCGTTGATCGGCTTCGGCCTCGACTCGATCATCGAGGTCTCCTCCGCCACGGCGGTGGCCTGGCAGTTCGCCGGCCGCGACCCCGAGGCCCGGGAGCGGACCGCCCTACGGATCATCGCCGTCTCGTTCTTCGCCCTCGCCGGCTATGTCGGCGCCGAGTCGATCCGCGCGCTGCTGGGCGGCGCCGACGCGGGGCACTCCCCCGTCGGGCTCGCGCTCGCCGCGCTGTCCCTGGCGATCATGCCGGGCCTGTCGTACGCCCAGCGCCGCGCCGGCCGCGAACTGGGCTCCCGCACCGCGGTCGCGGACTCCAAGCAGACCCTGCTCTGCACCTATCTCTCAGCGGTCCTGCTCGTCGGCCTCGGCCTCAACAGCCTGTTCGGCTGGTCCTGGGCCGACCCGCTCGCCGCCCTGGTCATCGCCGCCGTCGCCGTCAAGGAAGGCCGCGACGCCTGGCGTGGGGACGCCTGCTGCGCCGCCCCCGCCGCCGCGGCTGTGCCCTGCGGCTGCTCGTCCAACTGCCCAGCGGACGACCGGTAACCCGCGGGCAGGGTTTGCGCAGGTCAGGTGCGGGTAAGTGGCGGCTCATGATCGCATTGATCGTTGCTCTACTGGTGGTGTGGCTGGTCCTGGCGATCGTCGGCCTGGCGGTCAAGGGTCTGTTCTGGCTGTTCGTGGTCGCGGCGATCCTCTTCATCGTGACCGCGGTCATCGGGTGGATCCGCAGACGGGTGTAGGGGCGCCGACCCGGCCCGACCGCGGATCAGCGGCAGGTAGATCTCGTCGACGATCTCCACCAGGACGTCGTCCGGCGCGGTCTGGGCGCCCCGGACGACGTACTCGTTGCGCAGCAGCACCACCGCGACGGTGGCCACCCGGGGATGCAGCGCCGACGCCGGGGCCTCGCCGCGGGTGACGGCGCGTTCGAGCACGCCGAGCCAGAGCAGCGAGCCGGCGTCCGCCGACGCCTCCCGCAGGCCGGCGAGCAGGTCCGCCTCGGTCGCGGCGGCGGCCAGCAGGTCACGCTGCACCGCGCCCAGCGGTGAGGAGAACTGCCGATTGACCCGGCGCAGCAACTCCAGCACGTCCTCGCGGAGGCTGCCGGTGTCGGGCACATCCGTGGCGGCGGCGGCCAGCCGGCGATAGGCGGCGATGCCCAGCGCGGCCTTGCCCGGCCAGCGGCGGTACACCGCGTTCTTGTTGGTCCCGGCCCGCCGCGCGACGGCCTCCATGGTCAGCCCGGCGTACCCGGACTCGACCAGCTCGTCGGCGGCGGCCCGCAGGATCGCGTCCACCAGCACCGCGCCGCGCCGTCGTCTCACCCACCCATCCTAGGGTACGCACCGTCTCCTTTTTAGGGTACGTGCCGTACCCTGTCGGCATGCGCACCCGAGGAATCACCTATGACACCGGCTGGGCCCTCGGCCCCGGCCCCACCACGCACGAGCCCTTCGACCCCGAAACGGTCCGCCGGGACCTGCGGGTGATCCGTGACGACCTGCACTGCACCGCCGTACGGATCACCGGCAGCCGGCCCGAGCGCCTCGAGGTCGCCGCCCGGCACGCCGCCGACGCGGGCCTGGAGGTCTGGTTCTCGCCCTTCACCAACGACCTGACCACCGAGGAACTGCTGGACCTGCTCGCCGACTGCGCCGACCGGGCCGAGCGCCTCCGCCGCGACGGCGCCGAGGTCGTACTGGTCACGGGGGCGGAACTGACCCTGTTCACCCGCGGCTTCCTGCCTGGCGACACGCTGGACGAGCGGCTCGCGCTGCTGTCGCGGCCGGACCGGCTGCGCGAACTCTTCCCCACGATCCCGCCCCGACTCAACGCGTTCCTCGCCGAGGCGGTGGCCCGGGTCCGCGAGCGCTTCGGCGGCCGGATCAGCTACGCGGCCCTGCCCTCCGAGCGCGTCGACTGGGCCCCGTTCGACGTCATCGGTGTGGACCTCTACCGCTCGAAGGAGAACGCCGACGTCTACGAGCACGCCCTGCGGGTGCTGGCCGAGCAGGGCAAGCCGGTGGCGGTGACCGAGTTCGGCTGCACCACGTACCGGGGCGCGGCGGACCTCGGCGCCCGCGGCGCGTTCCTGGTCGAGTGGGACGGCACGCGAGGGCGGGAGCTGACCCGGGAGCTGGACCGCGACGAGCAGGAGCAGGCGCGGTACCTGCGCGAGTTGGTCGAGGTGTACGAGCGGGAGCCGGTGGACGCCGCGTTCTGGTGCACCTTCGCGGCGCGCAACCTGCCGCACCGGCCCGACCGTGGACGGGCCGACCTCGACCTCGCCTCGTACGGCCTGGTCAAGGTGCTCGACTCGGGGCGGTGGGAGCCGAAGGCCGCGTTCCACGCGATGGCCGAGGTCTACGCGCCGCAGCCCTGACCGCCGCACCACCGGTCCGCCCCGGGACGTGAGCTGAAAGGCCGGGGCCCTTGTTGACACACGGGTGTCAACAAGGGCCCCGGCCTAACACAGGGTGGACCGGTCCGCGCCCGGAGTGGTTCCCCCGGCGTTTCCGGCGTGGGTCGGCCTGCGACCGTCAGGTCTTGCGAGCCCGCCCGCCCCGCCGCTATGTTAGCGATAACATCGATGCGTTCGCATCGCTCGTTGTGTGGTCGCCGGTGCCCCGGCGGCCGTCCGGGCCACGGCGTGCCGCGTGCGGACGACCCCGTCGAGCCACGCCCGCCCCGCCACCGACCGTCGCGGCGCGGGCGGGTCCGCCCTGCCCAGGGAGCCCTGTGATGCCCTCTCCGTTCCTGAACCGTCGCCTCCTCCTGCGGGCCGCCGGCGCGACCGCCGTCGCCTCCGCGGTCGGGTCCACCGTCCGGGCAGGCGGCGCCGGCGCCGCCCTGCCCCCGGTCCGGCCCGACATCGGCGTCTCGGCGTACGCCTTCGACCCCGGCCAGGTGCGGCTGACCGCCAGCCGCTGGCAGGACAACCAGGACCGCACACTCACCTACCTGCGCTTCGTCGACGTCAACCGGCTGCTCTACAACTTCCGGGCCAACCACCGGCTCTCCACCGGCGGCGCCGCCGCGAACGGGGGATGGGACGCCCCGACGTTCCCCTTCCGCACCCACGTCCAGGGGCACTTCCTGACCGCGTGGGCGCAGGCGTGGGCGGTGCTCGGCGACACCACGTGCCGGGACAAGGCGAACCAGATGGTGGCCGAACTGGCGAAGTGCCAGGCCAACAACGCCGCGGCCGGCTTCAACGCCGGCTACCTGTCCGGGTTTCCGGAGTCCGACTTCACCGCCCTCGAGGCCCGCACCCTGAACAACGGCAACGTGCCGTACTACTGCATCCACAAGACGCTGGCCGGCCTGCTCGACGTGTGGCGGCTCGTCGGCACCAACCAGGCCCGCGACGTCCTGCTGGCGCTCGCCGGCTGGGTCGACTGGCGCACCGGTCGGCTCACCTCGACCCAGATGCAGGCCATGCTGGGCACCGAGTTCGGCGGCATGAACGCCGTGCTGACCGACCTGTACCAGCAGACCGGCGACGGCCGGTGGCTGACCGCCGCGCAACGGTTCGACCACGCCGCGGTGTTCAACCCGCTGGCCGCGAACTCCGACCAGCTCAACGGGCTGCACGCCAACACCCAGGTGCCGAAGTGGATCGGCGCGGCCCGGGAGTTCAAGGCCACCGGCACCACCCGCTACCGCGACATCGCCAGCAACGCCTGGACCATGACCGTCAACGCGCACAGCTACGCCATCGGCGGCAACAGCCAGGCCGAACACTTCCGCGCCCCCAACGCCATCGCTGGCTACCTGCGCAACGACACCTGCGAGGCGTGCAACACGTACAACATGCTCAAGCTGACCCGGGAGTTGTGGCAGCTCGACCCCGGGCGGACCGCGTACTTCGACTTCTACGAGCGGGCGCTGCTCAACCACCTCGTCGGGGCGCAGAACCCGGCCGACAGCCACGGCCACATCACCTACTTCACCCCGCTGCAGCCGGGCGGCCGGCGCGGCGTGGGCCCGGCGTGGGGCGGTGGCACCTGGAGCACCGACTACAACTCCTTCTGGTGCTGCCAGGGCACCGGCCTGGAGAGCAACACCGCCCTGATGGACGCCGTCTACTTCCACAACGGCAGCACGCTGACCGTGAACCTGTTCATGCCGTCGGTGCTCACCTGGTCGCAGCGGGGCATCACGGTCACCCAGACCACCAGCTACCCGGTCGGGGACACCACCACCCTGACCGTCAGCGGCAGCGTCGGCGGGTCGTGGACGATGCGCATCCGCATCCCGGCCTGGACGACGGGCGCCACGGTCAGCGTCAACGGGGTGGCCCAGGACATCGCCACCACACCGGGGACGTACGCCGCCCTCACCCGGTCGTGGACCAGCGGCGACGCCGTCACCGTACGGCTGCCGATGCGGGTGCAGGCGCAGCCCGCGAACGACGACCCGAACGTGGTGGCGCTCACCTACGGGCCAGTGGTGCTCTCCGGCAACTACGGCAACACGGCGCTGTCCGCGCTGCCCGCACTCGTCACCGCCTCGGTCACCCGGACCAGCAGCACCGCGCTCAGCTTCACCGCCACCGCCAACGGCTCCACCGTCAACCTCGGGCCGTTCCACGACGCGCACGGACACAACTACACCGTCTACTGGAACGCCAACGGCCAGACCGGCGGCACCGCCGGCGCCACCTTCCGGCTGGTCAATGCCGCCAGCGGTCTCGTGCTGGGCGTCGAGAACATGTCCACCGCCGACGGCGCCCCGGCCCTGCAGTGGGCGGACAACGGCACCGCCGACCACGGCTGGGAACTCCTGGTCGACGGCGGCGCGGTGCGGTTGCGCAACGCCAACAGCGGCAAGGTGCTCGGCGTGCAGAACATGTCGACCGCGGACAACGCCCAGGTCGTGCAGTGGTCGAACACCGGGACGGCCGACCACCGGTGGACGCTCGGCGACGTCGGCGACGGCTCCCACAAGATCCGCAACGGCAACTCCGGCAAGCTGCTGGCGCTGCTCAACGGCAACACCGCGCAGGGCGCCCGGGTGGTGCAGGACCCGGACAACGGCACGCCGGACAACCAGTGGCGGTTCGTGCCCAACGGCGCGCGCCGGATCCAGAACCTCGCCAGCGGCCTGGTCCTCGGCGTGCAGAACATGTCCACCGCCGACGGCGGTCTGGTGATCCAGTGGCGTGACACCGGCACCGCCGACCACCTCTGGACGGCGATCGTGGACAGCGGCGGCTACCTGCGGCTGCGCAACTCGAACAGCGGCCGGGTGCTCGGCGTGGAGAACGCCGGCACCGCCAACGGCGCCCGGGTGCTGCAGTGGGCCGACAACGGCGCCGCCGACCACCGCTGGCGGCTCCGGTACGGCGCCAACGGCTACTTCCGGATCCAGTGCGCCAACGGCGGGCGCGTCCTCGCGGTGACCGGCGGCTCGACGGCGCAGGGCGCCCAGGTCGTCATCTGGGACGACAACGGCACCAGCGACCACCTCTGGCGGTTCGTGTAGGCCGCCGCCCGGGCCGGGGGCGGCAAACCCGTCCCCGGCCCGGCGCTTCGGCGGGCCGAGGGTCGGCCATGCTCAGCGGCGGGGCGGCCCGGCGACGCTGCCGCGGGCGACCAGCCTCGGGGCGATGGTGCGTCGCAGGGCGCCACCACTGACCGTCTCGATCTGGGTCAGCAGCATCTCCAGGCTGGCCCGGGCCACCGCGGCGAAGTCCGGCCGCACGGTGGTCAGCGGCGGGATGAAGTATGCGGCCTCCGGCACGTCGTCGAAGCCCACGACGCTGATGTCGTCGGGCACCCGGCGGCCGTGCTCGTGCAGGGCGCGCAGCACGCCGAGGGCGAGGTGGTCGTTCGCGGTGAAGACCGCGGTGACCTCGGGCATCCGGGCCAGCATCTGACCACACCGGTAGCCGGCCGCCGCCGACCAGTCCGCCGGCACCAGCGGCGGGACCTCAACGCCGGCCGCCTGCAACGCCTCCCGCCAGCCCTGGATCCGGCCGGCGCTGTCGAACCAGTCCGAAGGCCCCGAGACGTGCCAGACCGTACGGTGCCCGGCGTCGAGCAGGTGCTGCGTGGCGGCCCGCGCGCCGGCGACCTGGTCGACCGTCACCAGCGGGACCGGCCCGTCCGGGTCGCCGTCGACGGTGACCAGCGGGACGTCCTTGGGCAGCCGCGCCAGGGCCTCGCCGGCCGACTCGACGGGTGCGATCACCACGACCCCGGCGACCCGGTGCGCCAGGTGCCGCTCGACGACCGCCGAGATGGACCGGTGGTCGAGATCCCGGACGCTGCCCACGCTGACCGCGAAGCCCGCCTCGGCGGCGGCCTGTTCGAGGGCGGCGAGCAGCGACGCCGGGCCGTAGAGGGTGGTGTTCTGAGCCACCACGCCGATCACCTGGGACCGGCCGGTGACCAGCGCCCGAGCGGCCCGGTTGGGCCGGTAGCCGAGTTCGGTGATGGCGGCCTGCACCCGCAGCCGGGTCTGCTCGCGTACGTTGGGATGCCCGTTCAACACCCGGGACACCGTCTGGTGCGAGACACCGGCGAGCCGGGCCACGTCAGTCATCGCAGGACCGCGCACGGCCACTCCCTTTCCCACGCCGGGCGGGACCGCGGCCCGTCGACGTCGACCGGGGCGGAGCGGTGCCCAATCCCGCTCCCGCTGCCGCCACGTCGGAGCAGGCTCCGCCGGTGGCCGGCACTGGATCGCCGACAGTCTACGCCAGTTCCGGTGCGGGTCCGAGCGCCACGGAGCCCACGGATTGACGGCCCCATATCGGCCCGCCGGCGAATTGGCGGACACCATTCCTGCGGTACCGCTGCCAACGCCCGGCGCGCTCCGGGCCAATGCCGCCGGGATTACCGAAAGGCCTGTTCCACACCCTGCAGAGGCATGCGGAACAGGCCTTTCGGCAGCGTCAGTTGCCGTTCTCGGCGGGCCCGGCCGAGGACCGTACGGTGAGCAACCTCACGGCGTCGACAGTTCGAACCGGCGTACCGTCACCGCGCCGCCCAGGGCCTGGGTGGCGTGGTTGAATATGGCGAACCGGTAGCCCATGAAGAATGTCCAGTTGTTGTTGAGTGTCAGGGCGTTACCCAGCGAGACGAAGTTGACGCCGTCCGTGCTGTACGAGAAGCGGGCCTGCCGCCCCGAGCCGGGTCTGATGTCGGCGTTGGCGCGCAACCAGATCCGCCCGCCGGAGATCGGTGCGCTGGCTATCTCGCTGCCGGTGCTGGCGGTGTCCCAGCTGTTGTTCATGGTCAGCCCGTTGGTCATGACCACCCGGGTCGCGCCGTTGTCCCGCCGGACCCCGATCCAGGCCGAGACGTCGCGCAGCATGGCGAGTCCGGTCCGGTCGCCGTCGCGCATCGTCGAGTAGTCGAGCTCGACCGTCCCGGTCGAGGTCGGACCCTGGATCCGGTGGGTGACGGTGTTGCGGGCCCGGTACAGGTCGTTGGTCACGGTGGCGGTCTCCAGGCGCAGCCCGTTGTTCACCGACCAGCGGCTGTTGTCCGGGTTGTGGTTCCACTCCCACTGCGGGCCGAGCGTGGTGCCGGCGAAGGTGTCCACGCCGGTGAGCGGCTTGACCGGTCGCAGCGGCAGCGGGTTGGGGTAGCTGGCGCCCCAGGCGCCGTTGACGGTCTGCACCTGCGGCCAGCCGTCCGCGGTCCAGGTGATCGGAGCCAGCGTCGGCATCCGGCCGCCCGGGAAGGCGTCGGTGAACGCCATGTAGTACCAGGAGCCGTTCGGCAGCTGCACCAGCCCGCCCTGGTGGGGCACCCCGCCGCCGGAGATCGGGCCCGGCAGGTTGAGCAGCACCTGCCGCTGCTCGTACGGGCCGAACGGGCCGTTTGTCGACTTCAGCACGTACTGGCCGTTGGCCGGGCGGGTGAGCCAGATGTAGTAGGCGCCGTTGCGCTTGTAGAAGCGGGCCCCCTCCAGGGTGCCGATGCTCGACGGCGTCTGGTAGACCTGCTGGGACCGGACCTGGGTGCGCCCGTCGGCGGAGAGCTGCGCGACGCTGATCGTGCCGTTGCCGTACGCGACGTACATGGTGTCGTTGTCGTCGATCAGCATGCCGGCGTCGTAGTAGCAGTTCGGGATGGTGGTGAGCCGGCTCCAGGCGCCGTCGACGGCCGAGGCGGTGTAGATGTGGGTCTGGGCGAAGTCGATACAGCCGGCCCAGTAGTACGTCCGGTTGCTCGGCCGGTAGTTCAGCGTCGAGGCCCAGATGCCGTCCACGTACGCCTGCTGACCGGGGGGCAGGTCGTACTTCGTGCCGAAGTCCAGCCGGGGTACGGAGTGCCCGGCGAACTCCCAGTTGACCAGGTCGTAGGAGCGCAGGATCGGCGCGCCCGGCGAGTAGTGCATGGTGGAGGCGGTCATGTAGTAGACGTCCCCGACCCGGATCACCTCGACGTCCGCG
The DNA here is from genome assembly GCF_040654475.1 of Micromonospora sp. NPDC050686. NCBI lineage: Bacteria > Bacillati > Actinomycetota > Actinomycetes > Micromonosporales > Micromonosporaceae > Micromonospora > Micromonospora sp. NPDC050686. The sequence goes on along the minus strand of NZ_JBFAID010000037.1, from coordinate 12,151 downwards.
AAGTCCTGCCAGACCACCGGGTTGGTGAAGTTCCCGCTCGGAGGGCCGGGGTTGCCGCTGTCGCCGACCCGGACCAACTGCCACTGCTGGTTGTTGCCACCCCAGTCGTCGTACTGCACCACGTTGCCACCGTCTGCGGTGGAGGCGTTCTGCACCTCGACCGCCTTGTTGCTGTTGCGGTTTATCAACCGCACGTAACCACCGGCCGAGTCCGCCAACCGGAACTGCTGGTTGGTGCCGTTGCCGTCACTCCACTGCACGATCGACGCGCCGTTGGCCGTGGAGAAGTTGTACACATCGAGCACCTTGCCCGAATGCCGCGACTTCAACCGGTAGTAACCACCACCGGAATCCACGAACTGCCACTGCTGCCAGGCACCGTCGTTCCGCGTCCACTGGGTGATCCGCGCCCCGTCGTTCGTCGCCTGGTTGTAGACGTCCAACGCCTTGCCACTGTTCCGGTTCACCAACACGTACCAGGCGTTCGTGTCCACCGTCGCCGCCGACGCCGGCGACGGTGCGACGCCCACCAGGGCGCCACCCAGCACCACCGCCGCGACGGCGGCGGCGACCCGCGACAGCCGGCCACGCCGGCGCGCCACGGCCCGCGAGAGCCCACCGATGGCAACCATGATCCTCCTTCGATGACAGGTTCGGGGAAGTCCGTCGGCCGCCAGCCCGGTGCGCCCGGCTCGAACCGGGCCGCGGTCACACCGCATGTGATCGCTAACAACTGCGCCTCCTGCCCAGGGCGGCGCGCGACGCGTGGGACTGCGGTAGAACGCTCCTCGGCCCGGCCAACCAGAGATGTCGGCCGTCCTATCCATCGACTGTGAGCGATAACACGACGTTAGTCAAGACGTAACACCGGAGGCGGGACCCGGACGCGAACGGGTGGTGCTCCCCGCCCTCGGCGATAGAGCACCACCCGGTGCGAAGCGGTCAGAACCCCCGGGCGAGCCGGTAGTACGCCTGGTTCCAGCGCAGCTCGTCGGCGAAGCGGTACGGGTCGGTGTCCGCGTCGATGACCACCAGCTCGGTCCGGCTCATCTCGGCCAGGTCGCGCAGCTCCTCCACGCCGACCGCCTGCGAGAGCACGGTGTGGTGGGGAGCGCCGGCGGTGATCCACGCCTCCGCGGAACCGGCGAGATGCGGCTGGGGCCGCCAGACCGCCCGGGCCACCGGCAGCCGGCGCAGCGGGTGCGGCGGCGGGACGACGTCGACGACGTTGGCCACCAGCCGGAACCGCTCCCCCATGTCCGCCATGCCGAGCACCACGGCCGGGCCCGCCGCCGCGTCGAAGACCAGCCGCACCGGGTCCTCCCGGCCGCCGATGCTCAGCGGATGGACCTCCACGTTCGGCACGTCCGCGGCGATGCTCGGGCACACCTCCAGCATGTGTGCGCCGAGCACGACCTCCTCGCCCGGCTTGAGGTCGTAGGTGTAGTCCTCCATGAAGGAGGTGCCGCCCTCCACGCCGACGGCCATCTCCTTCAGCGTGTGGACCAGCACCGAGGTCTTCCAGTCGCCCTCGCCGCCGAACCCGTACCCGTCGGCCATCAGCCGCTGCACCGCGATGCCGGGCAGCTGGCGCAGGCCGCCGAGGTCCTCGAAGTTGGTGGTGAACGCCCGGAAGCCGCCGTCGTCAAGGAAGGTGCGCAGGCCGATCTCCAGGCGCGCGGCGTACCGCAGGGAGTCGTGCCGCTCCCCGCCCGTACGCAGCCGCGGATCCATCCGGTACGTGTCGTCGTACTCCTTGACCAGGTCGTCCACCTGCGCCTCGGACACCTCGTCGACCACCGCGACGAGGTCGTTGACGCCGTAGGTGTTGACCGAGACGCCGAAGCGTAGCTCCGCCTCGACCTTGTCACCCTCGGTCACCGCGACGTCGCGCATGTTGTCCCCGAACCGGGCCAGCCGCAGCGACCGCACCGCCGACCAGCCGATGGCGGCGCGGGCCCAGGCACCGATCCGCCCGACGACCCGGGGGTCGGAGACGTGGCCGGCGACGGTCTTGCGGGCCACGCCGAGCCGGGTCTGGATGTACCCGAACTCGCGGTCGCCGTGCGCGGCCTGGTTGAGGTTCATGAAGTCCATGTCGATGTCGTCCCACGGCAGCATGACGTTCGCCTGGGTGTGCAGGTGCAGCAGCGGTGTCCGGAGGGCGTCCAGCCCGGCGATCCACATCTTGGCCGGCGAGAACGTGTGCATCCAGGCAATCACCCCGACCACCCCCTGCCCGGCCGCGTCCCGGCAGGCCGCGAGGATGTCCGCGCTGGAGGTCAGGACGGGCTTCCAGACCACCCGGACGGGAATGTCCGGTGCCTCGTCGAGCCGCGCCGCGATCTGCCGGGACTGGTCCGCGACCTGCCGGAGCGTGTCCTCGCCGTACAGCCCCTGGCTGCCGGTGAGGAACCAGACCTCGGGCTGGGGGTGTGTTGCCATCTTGTTGCCTTCCGCGAGAGGGGCGGTCACTTGAAGCGGATGCCGATGAGGCGCTGGAGGAGGATGAAGGCGAAGAGCAGCCCCCCGATCACGATCTTTGTCCACCAGGAGTTGAGGCTGCCGTCGAAGGTGATCAGGGTCTGGATGACCCCCAGCACCAGCACGCCGAGCATGGTGCCGAACACGTAGCCGGACCCGCCGGTGAGCACCGTGCCGCCGATGACGACCGCGGCGATCACGTCCAACTCCATGCCGACGGCGATCAACGGGGCGCCGGAGAGCGTGTAGAACGACAGCAGGATGCCGCCGATGGCCGAGCACAGCCCGCTGACCGTGTAGACGGCGATCCGGGTCCGGCCCAACGGCAGCCCCATCAACAGGGCGGACTGCGGGTTGCCGCCGATGGCGTACACGCTGCGGCCGAACCGGGTGTACGCCAGCACGTACGCGGCGACGAGGACCACCGCGAACGCGATCAGCACACTGATCGACACGAAGTTGCCCGCGGGGTTGCCGATGCGCTCCTGCGACATGGCGGTCCAGAAGCCGTCGGTGATGGGGATGGAACCGCCGCTGATGAACGTGCACATGCCGCGGGCGAAGAACATGCCGGCGAGGGTGACGATGAACGGTTGGATCTCGAAGAAGTGGATCGCGCAGCCCATCAGGAAACCGAGGACGGGGCCGATCAGCAGCGCGACGACCAGCACCAGTGCGGGGGGCAGGCCGTCGCGCAGCAGCGCGGCCGACACCATCGCGGTCATCGCGACCACCGACCCGACCGACAGGTCGATGCCGCCGGTGAGGATCACGAAGGTCATGCCGACCGCGACGACCAGCAGGAAGCCGTTGTCGATGAAGACGTTGAAGACGACCTGCACGTTGGAGAACGCCCGGTACTGGGACACCCCGATGCCGTACATCACCAGCAGCAGGGCGAGGGTGGCCAGGACCGGCACGTGCCGGCGGGGCAGGGTGGGCCGCCAGGCCCGGCCGCTGGTCAACGACGTGCTGCTCATGCCGGCACCTGCTCCTTCTCCCGCGCAGCCGCCGCCGGCCCGGAGGTCGGGCCGCTGCGGCGCCGGGCGAACCTGGCCCGGAACGCCGGCGCCTGGATGAGGCAGACGGCGATGACGACGACCGCCTTGAACAGCAGGGACGTCTGCGGCGAGATGTTCATGGCGTACACCGTGGTGGTGAGGGTCTGGATGATCAGTGCGCCGAGGATGGTCCCGCTGAGGGAGAACCGGCCGCCGGCCAAAGAGGTGCCGCCGATGACCACCGCGAGGATGGCGTCGAGTTCCACCCAGAGACCGGCGGAGTTGCCGTCGGCGCTGGACACGTTGGCGGTCATCATGAAGCCGGCCACCGCCGCGCAGGCGGCGCTGACCACGTACACGAGGAAGATGACCCGACCCGAGCGGATGCCGGCCAGCCGGCTCGCCTCGGCGTTGCCGCCCACCGACTCGACGATCAGGCCGAGCGCGGTGCGGCGGGTGAACGCGGCGACGAGCAGCGCCGCCGCCAGCGCGATGAGGATCGCCAGCGGCAGGGCCAGGAAGTGCCCGAGCCCGATCGCCCGGTACGGACCGGAGTTGATCGTGATGATCTGCCCCTCGGTCACGAGCTGGGCGACCCCCCGGCCGGCCACCATCAGGATCAGCGTGGCGATGATGGGCTGGATGCCGATGACGGCGACCAGGACGCCGTTCCACATGCCGAGCACGAGCGCGGTGCCGAGGGCCAGGGCGAGCGCGGTGCCGACCGTGGCCGGGCTGTTCTGGTCGGGCGCCTTGCTGATGTAGAGGCAGGCGATGGCGCCGCTGATCGCGCAGAGCGAGCCGACGGACAGGTCGATGCCGCCGGTGGCGATGACCAGGGTCATGCCGAGGGCGACCAGGATCAACGGTGCGCTCAGCCGCAGGATGTCGATCGGGGTGCCGTACAGGTGCCCGTCCTTGACCTCGACGGTCAGGAAGCCGGGCCGGTAGACCGTGTTGGCGACCAGCATCAGCACGAGCACCAGGGCGGGCCAGAACAGCCGGTGCCCGGTCAGGGCACGCAGCCGGCCTGCGGTGGGGTTCATCGGTTCACCTCCTCCCGGTTGGTTCCGCTGGCGATGGTCTGCATGACGCGATCGGCGTCGAGCGTGTCGTCGTTGTCGAGCTGGGCGACCATCGTCCGGTCGCGCATGACGGCGACCCGGTGGCTCAGCCGCAGCACCTCCTCCAACTCGGCGGAGATGAACAGCACGGCCATGCCGCCGTCCGAGAGCTGGACCACCAGCTTCTGGATCTCCGTCTTGGCGCCGATGTCGATGCCGCGGGTGGGCTCGTCGAGGATCAGCAGCCGCGGCTCGGTGATCAGCCACCGGGCCAGCAGGACCTTCTGCTGGTTGCCGCCGGAGAGGTTGCGGACCGGCAGGTCGGGGTTCGCCGGCCGGATGCTCAGCGCCTTGACGTACCGGTCGACCAGCTCGTCCTGGCGACGGCGCGGAATCGGCCGCAGCCAGCCCCGCGCCGCCTGCATCGCGAGGATCATGTTCTCGCGCACCGACAGCTCGGGCACGATGCCCTCCGCGCGCCGGTTCTCCGAGCAGAACCCCACGCCGCGGTCGATGGCCTGGACCGGGGTGCGCAGCGACGCCCGGCCACCGTCGACCGCCACCTGGCCGTGATCGGCGCGGTCGGCCCCGAACAGCAGCCGCGCCACCTCGGTACGCCCGGAACCGAGCAGGCCGGCCAGGCCGACCACCTCGCCGGCGTGGATGCGCAGGCTGAACGGGGCGACGGCGCCCTTGCGGCCGAGCTCCGAGGTCTCCACCAGCGGCGCCCCGGCGGACTGGGCGGCGACCGCCCGCTTGGGGTGCTCGTCGAGCCGCTCCAGCGCGTCGAGTTCCTTGCCGATCATCTTCTCGACGAGGCTGAACTGCGGCAGCTCCCCGGTCGGGTACTCGCCCACCAGGGCGCCGTTGCGCAGCACGGTGATCCGGTCGGCGACGGCGTACACCTGGTCGAGGAAGTGGGTGACGAACAGGATGGCGATCCCCTCGTCGCGCAGCTGCCGCATGATCCGGAACAGCTGCGCGACCTCACCGGCGTCCAGGCTGGACGTCGGCTCGTCGAGGATGAGCACCTGGGCCCGTACGTCGATCGCCCGGGCGATGGCGACCATCTGCTGCACGGCCAGCGAGTACGACCCCAGCGGCGCGGCGACGTCGAGGTCGAGGTCGAGGTCGAGGCGGGCCAGCAGCGCGCGGGCCCGCCGGCGGACCTCACGCCACCGGACGGCGCCGAGCCGGCGCGGCTCCCGGCCGATGAAGATGTTCTCCGCCACCGACAGGTTGGTGCAGAGATTGACCTCCTGGTAGACGGTGCTCACGCCGGCTGCGGCGGCCTGCATCGGCCCGCTGAAGGCGACCTGCTCACCGGCGAGGGTGATGGTGCCCTCGTCGATGCCGTAGACGCCGGTCAACACCTTGATCAGGGTGGACTTGCCGGCGCCGTTCTCGCCCATCAGGGCGTGGACCTCGCCCGGAAAGAGCCGGAAGTCCACGTCGTGCAGCGCGCGTACTCCCGGGAACGACTTGCTGATCCCGGTCATCGTCAGGACCGGAGGGCTATCCGTCATCCATCGGACCTCTTCTGGCTGGTGGTTCGGCACGGGAACGAGCGACGGGTCGGGGCCGCCGTCCGGTGGGACGGCGACCCCGGCGCCGGTCAGTACTTGCGGTTGGGCAGGGCCTCCTTGGCCTGCTCCTGCGTGAAGGTGGTCTCCTCGGTCTCGATCCGGGGCTGCACCTCCTCGCCGGCGTGGACCTTCTTCGCCAGGTCCATCAGCTGTGGGCCGAGCAGCGGGCTGCACTCCGCGATGAAGTTGAACTTGCCGTCCGCGAGGGCCTGCATGCCGTCCTTCACCGCGTCGATGGTGATGATGGTGATGTCCTTGCCGGGCACCTTGCCGGCAGCGGTGATCGCCTCGAGAGCGCCGAGGCCCATGTCGTCGTTGTGCGCGAAGAGCACGTCGATCTTCGGGTTCGCCTTGAGGAACTGCTCCATCACCTGCTTGCCGCCGGCCCGGGTGAAGTCACCCGACTGGGACGCGACGATCTTCAGGTTCGGGTTGGCGGCGATGGCCTCGGCGAAGCCCTTCTTACGGTCGTTGGCCGGGGCGGAGCCGGTGGTGCCCTGGAGCTCGACGATGTTGACCGGCCCGGTGGCGTCCTTGGTGTTCTCCAGCAGCCACTCGCCGGACAGGCGGCCCTCCTTGACGAAGTCCGAGCCGAGGAAGGTCTTGTACAGCGACTTGTCGGCGGAGTCCACGGCGCGGTCGGTGAGGATCACCGGAATCCCCGCGTCCTTGGCCTCCTTGAGGACGGTGTCCCAGCCCGACTCCACCACCGGCGAGAAGGCGATCACGTCCACCTTCTGCTGGATGTAGTTGCGGATCGCCTTGATCTGGTTTTCCTGCTTCTGCTGGGCGTCGTCGAACTTCAGCTCGATACCGGCATCGGCGGCGGCCTCCTTGATCGAGGTGGTGTTCGCCGTCCGCCAGCCGCTCTCCGCGCCGACCTGGGAGAAGCCCATGACGATCTTCCCGTCGCCGCCCTCCCCGCCGCTGCCGCCGGTGTCGCTGTTGCCGCACGCCGCCACGCTGCCCGCGAGCAGTGCGGCGGCGAGCACCGCGATGACGTTGCGTGCCGTTCTCCTGGTTCTCATCGGTTCTCCTCGGGGTTGGATGGCCGACCGCACCGCCCGCGGGCGGCCGGCCGGGGTGTGGTGGTGGGATGAGGTGGTGCTGGTCAGCGGGTCCGCGGCCAGCCGTCACCCGGTGGTCGGGCGCTGGCCGTAGACGTTCTGGTACCGGTCGTACAGCGAGTCGACGTCCGCCCGCGCGATCGGCAGCGGTTGGCCGAGCGCGCGGGCCAGGTGGGCGGTGCGGGCGACGTCCTCGCACATCACCGCGGCCTTGACCGCCGCGCGGGCATCCTTGCCGATCGTGAAGACCCCGTGGTTGCGCATGAGCACCGCGGGCGAGCGGTGCCCGGACAGGGTGCTGACGATCCCCTTGCCGATGTCGTCCCCGCCGATCAGCGCGAACGGCCCGACCGGGATCTCCCCGCCGAACTCGTCGGCCTGGGCGGTCAGCCAACACGGGATCGCCTCGCCCCGGGCCGCCCAGGCGGTGGCGTAGCTGCTGTGCGTGTGCACGACACCGCCGACCTCGGGCATCGCCCGGTAGACGTAGGCGTGCGCCGCGGTGTCGCTGGACGGGGATCCGCCGCCGTCGACCACATTGCCGTTGAGGTCGCAGACGACCATGGCGTCCGCCGTCAGGTCGTCGTAGTCGACCCCGCTGGGTTTGATCACCATCAGGTTCTGGCCGGGGACCCGCGCCGAGACGTTGCCGGCGGTCCACGCCACCAGGGCGTACCGGGTCAGTTCGGCGTGCAGCCGGGCCACGGACTCCCGTAGCGCGCTCAACTGCCCCGTCACGTCGGTGTTCATCCGACCACCTCCAGAACCGTGTCGGCCTGCGCCGCGCCCGCTTCGACGGCCGCGTTACGGATCGCCCGCAGGCGGAGCATGACATCGTTGCCGCCGCGGCCGAAGTGGTCGTGCAGCGCGCGGTACTCGGCGTAGAGGGCGTCGTACGCCCGCACGTTCGCCGGATCCGGCCGGTAGGCGGCCTCGTGCACCCGGCCCATCGCCGCCGACGCCTCGTGGATCGACGGGTACGCCCCGGCGGCGACGGCCGCGTGGATGGCCGACCCGAGCGCCGGCCCCTGGGCGGAACCGATGATGCTCAGCGGCCGGTTGGTCACGTCGGCGTAGATCTGCATCAGCAGGCGGTTCGAGGTGAGGCCGCCGGCCACCACCAGGTCGGTGATCGGCACCCCGGCCTCGACGAACGCCTCGATGATCATGCGGGTGCCGAACGCGGTCGACTCCAGCAGCGCCCGGTAGACGTCCGCCGGCCGGGTGGCCAGCGTCAGCCCGACGATCAGGCCGCTGAGGTCGTGGTTGACCAGCAGGGAACGATTGCCGTTCCACCAGTCCAGCGCCACCAGCCCGTGGGCGCCGACCGGCTGGGCGGCGGCCAGCTCGGTCAGCCGCTCGTGCGAGTCCAGCCCGGCCGGGGCGGCGTGCCGGACGAACCAGCCGAAGATGTCACCGACGCCGCTCTGCCCGGCCTCGTAGCCCCAGGCGCCGGGGCTGATGCCGCCGTCGACCACGCCGCACATGCCGGGCACCTCGGCGAGGTCGCGGCCGTTGACGACGTGGCAGGTGGAGGTGCCCATGATGGCCACCAGCCGGCCCGGGTCGAGGGCCCGGGCGGCGGCGGCGGTGACGTGCGCGTCGACGTTGCCGACGGCCACGGCGATGCCCTCCGGCAGACCGGTCCAGGCGGCGGCCCGGGCGGTGAGTGAGCCGGCCCGGTCGCCCAGCGGCAGCAGCGGGCCGTCCAGCTTGGTCACGAAGTCGGCGAAGTCCGGGTGGAGCGCGGTCAGGTACTCCCGCGACGGGTACCGGCCGTCCTGCCGGATGCCCTTGTAGCCGGCGGTGCAGACGTTGCGGGTCTCCGCGCCGCACAGCTGCCACACGATCCAGTCGGCCGCCTCGATGAAGCGCTCGGCGCGTCGGTAGACGTCGGGATCCTCGGCCAGGATCTGCAGCCCCTTGGCGAACTGCCACTCGGCGGAGATCTTCCCGCCGTAGCGGCCGATCCACGGCTCGCGTCGCTCGTGGGCCAGCGCGTTGATCCGGTCGGCGTGCGGCTGGGCGGCGTGGTGCTTCCAGAGCTTGACCCAGGCGTGCGGGCGGTCGCGCAACTCCGGCACCTGGCACAGCGGGGTGCCGTCGGCGAGTGTCGGCAGCACCGTGCAGGCCGTGAAGTCGGTGGCGATCCCGACGACCCGGGACGGGTCGACGCCGGCGGCGGTCAGCGCGGCGGGCACGGCGTGGCGCAGCACGTCCCGGTAGTCCTCCGGGTCCTGCAGCGCCCAGTCCGGGGGCAGCGCCGGCCCGCCGTCCGGCAGCGCGGACTCGATGACCCCGTGGCGGTACTCGTGCACCGCGGTCCCGACCTCCGCGCCGTCGCGCACCCGCACCACCAGGGCCCGTCCGGAGAGGGTGCCGTAGTCGACTCCGACCACGTACCGCTCGTCCGCACCGTCCACACTGCTCATGACCACCTCCGAACGAAGACGGCCCTAGTGTTAACGCTCACATCCAGCGTCGTCAAGACACCCGCCGGCAACAGCTCAGTAACGGAACGACCACCTTCAGCGCCCACCCGGTCGCGGGCCGGCACACCCGCCCACCCCGGGCGGAGCCACCACGCAACGGGCCCGGAGCGTCCGTACGATTCGGACGAACCGGGAGCCGGCCACGGGTCGACGGGGCCGCCTCCCGGCAGGTACCGTTGTTAGCGAGAACATCTTGTTGCCGCAGTGATCCACCCGACGGCCCGTCGCAGCGACGGGACCCGGGTCGACCGCGCCGCGCCAGGCACCATGCTCATCGGCAATGAGCTGGCCTTCCTTGCCCGATCCGGCCGCCGCGTCGACACCCCGGACAGGGCGTCTCTCGATTTACAATTGTTGATGTCATCGATAACATGGCCGGCATCATCGCGTCGGCCACCGGGCAGCCACGCGGCTGTCGACCCCGATCCTGCCGGGCCGGGCGACGGGCGATCCCCCCTGTCGCCGTCGGCGCAACCGCCGACGACCGGATGGCCACCACCAGGACCAGCCGGGAGCCGGACGGAGGGTTCGTCGGAGTCGACATCGACCGCACCGCCCCGCCGTCCCCGACGGCCGGTGGCAGCCAACGACGCGTCCGCATCTTCCGGCAAGGAGGAACCGTGCGTAGACCTAGAAGATGGCTCACGGCCGTACTGGCGGCCCTGGCGGTGACGTTCGCGTCGGCCGTCACCGGCGTGGTCGTCTCGCCGCGCCCCGCGCAGGCGTTGAACAACGGCGTCGCCCGCACCCCGCCGATGGGTTGGAACACCTGGAACACCTTCGGCTGCAACATCAACGAGACGCTGATCCGCGGAATGGCCGACGCCATCGTCAACCAGGGCCTGCGCGACCTGGGGTACAAGTACGTCGTCGTCGACGACTGCTGGTTCGACCCGAACCGCGACGCGCAGGGCAATCTCCAGGGGCACCCGCAGCGATTCCCGAGCGGGATGAAGGCGCTCGGCGACTACCTGCACTCCCGGGGTCTGCTGTTCGGCATCTACCAGGGACCGCTGGACCAGACCTGCGCCCAGTACTTCGACTCGTTCCCCGGCTCCACCGGCAGCCTCGGCCACGAGTACCAGGACGCCCGCCAGTTCGCCGCCTGGGGCGTCGACTACCTCAAGTACGACTGGTGCTCCCCCACCGGCACCATCAACGACCAGGTGGCGAGGTTCGGCATCATGCGCGACGCGCTGGCCGCCACCGGCCGGCCGATCGTCTACAGCATCAACCCGAACAGCGTCCACGAGAAGACCGGGCCGCAGCGCAACTGGGGCGACGTGGCGAACCTGTGGCGGACCACCGAGGACATCACCAACGCGTGGAACACCGGGCAGACCAACGGCTACCCGATGGGCATCCAGAACATCGTCAACGTCAACGTGCCGCTGGCCGGCTACGCCGCGCCGGGCGCGTTCAACGACCCGGACATGCTGGAGGTCGGCCGCGGCGGCATGACCGACACCGAGATGCGCAGCCACTTCGCGCTGTGGGCGATCATGGCGGCGCCGCTGATGATGGGCAACGACGTGCGCTCGGCCAGCGCGGAGACGCTGACCATCCTGCGCAACCAGCAGCTCATCGCCATCAACCAGGACACCCTGGGCCGCCAGGCGGTCCAGGTGTCCAACGACGGCACCCGGCGGGTCCTGGCCAAGCCGCTGGCCAACGGCGACGTCGCGGTCGCCCTGTTCAACCAGGGCAGTTCCACCACGACGGTCTCCACCACGGCGGCGGCGATCGGCAAGAGTGGCAGCTCGTTCACGCTGCGGGACGCCTGGACCAACGGCACCAGCACCACGAGCGGGGCGATCAGCGCGAGCGTCCCGGCGCACGGCACGGTGGTGTACCGGGTCAGCGGCGGCGGCACCACCGAGCCGCCGCCGCCGAGCACCTTCCGGCTGCGCAGCGAGTCGGCCGGGCGCTGCCTCGACCTCGACAACTCCAACACCGCCAACGGCACCGGCACCCTCATCTGGGACTGCCACAGCAACCCCAACCAGCAGATCAGCCAGAACGGCCAGACCCTGCGGATCCTCGGCAAGTGCCTGGAGGTGCCGACCAACGCGGCCAACGGCACCCGGGTGCAGATCTGGGACTGCAACGGCGGCACCAACCAGCAGTGGACGTTCAACGGCAACGGCACGATCAGCAACGTCCGGTTCCCGTCCCTGTGCGTGGACGTCAACAACGCGGGCACGGCGAACGGCACCGCGGTGATCGTGTGGTCCTGTCACGGCAACACCAATCAGCGGTGGAGCCGGGCCTGACCGGCGGGCCTCGACCGCACGGCACGGCCGGAGGTCGGCCCCACCCGCAGGGGGTGGGCCGGCCTCCGGCCGTCTCGCCGGGTGTTAGCGCTAGTGCCGTGACCACGAACGTTCGCGGTGATGGATGACACGCCGTCCGGCCTGTCAGCCGGGCGGCGTCGCCGGGGTCAGGCTGTGGCGGTGG
>NZ_JBFAID010000036.1:0-69759 GCF_040654475.1 Micromonospora sp. NPDC050686 | reverse complement strand
CCCGCCGCATAACCACACCAACAACCCCCATCCCGGCTCCGCTGCGCTACGCCGGGATGCTGCCGCCCGTCTCGGCACGGTCATTTTCGGATTAGTGCAGCCATGACATCCCGTAACACGCCCGCTTCAAACTCGTCGGCACGATCTTGCAGGCGGATCTTCCGGCCTCGGTAACCGCGATAGCCAGCACCCATTTCGGAGAGTAGCCAGCCGAATGCGAGGGGTGCCACAGTTTGAAGGATCGGTGTCCAATTCACCCCGTCAGACCATAGTCGACAGATGACCGATGGTCACGATGCCTGACGCTTGGGGTGGGGTGACCAACTCGCCGGCCCGGCCCCGGCTTGCTGGCGGCCTTCGGCCGGCATCAGCCGGGCCGACCGGCCACGCCAGATCATGGGAGGTGAGCCGATCGCGGCTCCGAGTTCCGCTTCAACATCTGAACGACGTGCTTGAGTCTTCCGTTACGTCAGCCTTTACGGTCGGCTGCATGGACGACATCACACCCGAAGTCACGCGTGACATCTACGGCATGCCCGCGTTCGTCACGCTGACGGTTGCGGATCTTGACCGCACCGTCGACTGGTACGTCAACGGGCTTGATTTCATTTCGCTCTTTACGATGCCCGGTCCCGACGGCGTGCCGGCACTGGTCCATCTTCGCCGCTCGCGGTACCAGGACATTCTGGTGCGCAAGGGAGTGCCGCCGGTTGGCGGTGAATGGACCACGAGCTTCATGGCCACCGCCGAGCAGTTGGATACGATTGGCGAGCGCGCCCGGATGCATGGCGGTGGCGTTGTGGACGGACCATCCGACACGCCGTGGAACACTCGCGACCTCCGGCTAACCGACCCGGACGGGTATACGGTCGTCTACACCGCCCGTCGGCCGGCGGGGGAACGTGATGAACGCTTCAACGCGATGATGGAGCGGGAGGCCCGCCGGCAGCTCAGCGACTAAGTGCGTGCCCGATTCGTGCCCGATGCAGAGGACAAGACCGGCCAACAGCGGCACATCGGTGGCCTCAGCCTGAACGCTCCGTGGCTACCTACCAGCTGGCACGGCTGTTCATGGTGTAGATCAATCCGATTCCCAAGCTGAGGTTAGGCACCTACCAAGCTGACAGTGCGCTCAGGCGGGTCCGCGGCTGTCGGCACCTGCGGGCTCCCAGAGCTGGACTACGTTGCCCTCTGGATCTCGTAGGCTGGCGAACCTGCCGTTCGGGTATTCCTCGGGGTCCACCTCGACGTCGATACCCGCACCCCGCAGCTGGGTGACCATTGCGTCCAGGTCGATGACGCGGAAGTTGAGCGACCAGGAGTGTTCAGGACCGCCGAAGTGCTCGGAGTCCGCCGGCATGGCCGCCAGGACGGTTGGTCCGGGCTTCTGCCACCAGGAGGACACGTCGTAGGACTCTGGTGCCAGGTCAACCCCAAGGTGGGTGGCGTACCAGTGGTTGATTCGGTCGGGGTCGTGGGCGCGGAAGAAGACCCCGCCGATGCCCGTCACGCGTTCCACGGTCTCTCCTCGGCTCTAGGCACCGTCCATTTCCTCTGATCATGCCGTGAATCGTCGCAACCAGCGAACAACCTCGCTGGTGGTGGGGGTAGCGTCTCTTGGTCCCGCTTCAATGTCCGGCACCCGGGCTGGGTGACCAACTGGGTGACGACCGAGGCGACCGACGCCGGACGCCCACGGACAATGGTGGACCGTTCGCGCAGGTAAGCCCCGCTGCTCGCCCAGCTCATCGACGGCTGATCATTCGTTCACACAGAAGAGGTCACTCGACGAACGTGCCATCCGGCTTCATGATCTCGTCGCGCACCAGCGGCACGAACGCCGACCAGCCCCCGTCATCCACGGCCACCCTCATGCGGACACGCCCATCGCCATCATCAAGGGCGTAGCTGACCACGCTGTACCGCTTGCCATCCTCGCCGACGACCTGGCGCATGTCCTTGTCGTCGAGCATCGCGCGCCACTCGCCATAGCCGACGCGTCGCCATTCAGCGAGACGTGCATCGGCAAGCCGCGCTGCTAGTTCCTTGTTCAGCCCCACGCATGCAGCCTCTCACCCGGGCGACGGCCGCCCTCGATCGCGTGCCCGATCCGTGTCCGATGCAGAGGCCAACACGACCCAACCCCGGCATCGCGCCGGCCGTAACCCGAACGCTCCGTATTCCTCTACCAGTCAATGCGGTTACTCAACGTGTAGATCAATCCGATCCCCAAGCCCAGCGTGCACACCTGCAAGGATCGCTACGTGACCAGCGAGGACGTTCGGCCCTGCCCCGAGTGCGGGCATGTGCCGCAGGCTCACCCGAGGCCGGGCGATCGGGACCTTTCCATCTGCGCGGCCTGCATCTACGAGGAGGATGAAGGGCTACGCGATGTCGAGGCCATGTGCACGAGGTCGTTCCCGGCGTCGCGGATGGGTGACTAACCGAGTGACGACCGTGACGGACGCCCACGGGCTGTGGAGGACGGTGTAGGACCCTCTTTGCAGCTCAGCGCTCGCCTCATGCCAGCTCACGAGGCCGCGTGTAATGCCTGGCGGTCAAGGATTCGGGGCATTCGTCATCCTGAAGCGCGTCGCCGTAGCGATAGCCGCTCAGGCTGGATGGTCGAGAAGGAACGACCGCGCCGCTGCCTTCAAGGCCGCTACCGCCTCCTCCGCCTGGTCGACCGGCGCGGCCTGGCCGAGGTCGTGGTGGCCCCGTTGGACGAGGCCGCTGCGGAGCAATTGGTGAAGGCCACCGCGACCGCAAGGCCTTTACCCGACCGCCGACAGTGGTGGGCAGCGCAGCCTGAACCAGCATGTACCCCGCCGACGCGACCCCGGTTCCGCCGGCCGTACCACCCTGCCCGCCAAGATCACCCGGAGTCACATGGAGGACTCCTAACACGCTGCTCCGCCCGTCTCCGCAGGCCGATGACCTGCGGTTTTTCGTTTCCTGCCTGCGTGTGCCGGTCACGGGCAGGTGTTGCTGTGATCGCCTGGTGAAGATCAGCCGAGGACCCGACTTCTGATGGGTCGTTGTTCGAGTGGTTCCGCGTGAACCGTTACATGGACGGGCTTGGTTGCTCGGGTGGGTTCCCGCGGGCTCGGATGCTGTCCGCGATGGCAACTCCTGCCAGGACGAGGGTGGCTGTGAGCCCGGCCACCAGTGCGGGGGCGAGCACCAGAGGGGGGCCGGCGACGATCAGCATGAGCAGCGCGACCAGCCGGGACGGTGATACGCGGCTGAACACCTCGTACTCGAAGCGGGCTCGTCCGGCCAGGAACAACGCGGGGCCGCCGAGCATGACGGCGGCCAGCCAGGGTGTGGTGTGGTCGGTGGGGTGGGTGATGACGACTTCGAAGCCGGCGGAGGCGGCGACGACGCCAGCGACCATGAGCAGATGGGTGTTGGGTGCGGCCCGCACGAATCCGCCCGGATCTCGGGAGGATTCGATGGTGGCCTTGAGCAGGGCGCCGGCGCGGTGGACGTAGATCTGCCACAGAAGCACGGTGGCGGCGAAGGCCAGCAGGAGCGCCGCTGTGCGGCCGAGTGTCGTGTCGTTGTCGGCATAGGCCAGGGTGGTGAGGAGAATGAGATCGCCGAGGGCGAGGGTGAAGAATTGCTGGTAGCGCTCCGCCAGGTGGTCGGCTGCCACCGTGTACTGGGAAGTGGGTATCCGCCCGAGCCGGGGCGTGGGGTAGCGGAGCCAGGCTGATCCGTAGTCGATGGCGAGCGCCGCGGTCCACAGCAGGCCCCGCGTTGGTCCTGCCACGAGGCCGCCGGCGAGCCATGGTACGGCGGACACGAGGAACCAGAAGACGAATCGGCTGGGGTGCAGGTGCGCCGCCCGGTCGCGCAGCGTGGCGACGAGGAAGATGCCACGTCCCAGGTGGATCGCCACGTATGCGCCCGCGAAGACCAGGGCATGGTCGGAGAAGGCGTCGGGCAGCGTGCCAGCCATCAGGAGGGTTCCGAGCATGACCCAGAGCGTCATGACGAAGATGGGAGGCCGCTGCGCGTGGTAGAGGTCGGTCACCAGCGCGGTGACGGACCAGACCCACCAGATCGCCAACAACAGCACCACGGTCTGGAAAACCCCGACCCAGTCGAGACGCTGCGCGAGGATTCGTGACGTCACGGCGAGCGCGGCGACGAAGACCAGATCGAGAAACAGTTCCAGCAGGGTTGCCCGCTGCGGTCCCTCGTCCTCCCGGGCCAGCCCTACTGCTCGGTCGGCCGTCATCGGGCTCCCCCCTCCTGACCTCGGAACTTCAGGACTGGTTAGAAGTTTGCGGTGGGGGACGCGGGCCATTTTAGAGGAGTAGCGGAGTCGATACGGCAAAGAAGGCCTTTGTCTCCTGCGTCGGGTTGGCGTACCGCCTGCCGGATGGCCGGAGAATTCCTTCCCTTCGGGGTGTCGCCGTTGCCGCCCCTTCAGCGGGATTCTTGATCAGGGGTGAGGGCCCTGGAAGCCGGACAGGATCAGGACGTTGATGATCTTCGGGCTGCCCGGTCGACGAGGGCCTTTGCCGCGTCGCGGACCTTGCGGTTGGAGTCCTGTGACACCTTGGTCAGGATCGCGAAGGCCTCGGTGGGGGTGCAGTGGCGTTCGGCCATGATGATGCCCTTGGCCTGCTCGATGGCTACGCGGCCGGCCATCGCCTCCTGCATCTGCCGGGCCAGCGTGGTGGTGCTGTCATAGAGGCGCGCGTTGGCCAGGGCGACGGCGGCGTACGCGGCGAAGGTCTCCAGGACCGTGATGGTGTCGTCGTCGAAGGCGTGCGGTGTGCGGGCGTAGACGTTGAGTGCGCCGACGGCCGCCTCCTGTATCGGCAGGCCGATCGACATGTAACTGCCCACTCCCGTCTCCAATCCGCGTTCGGTCCAGTCGGGCCAGCGGTCCTCGGCCGCGAGGTCGGGTACCGGCAGGATGTCGCCGCTGGCGGCGGCGTCCAGGCAGGGACCGCGCCCCTGGGCGTACTGCCGCTCGTTCATGCCGCGGGCCAGGTCATGGGTGGACACCGCGGTGTGCCCGGTCCCGCCACGGACGAGCGTGACCCAGACCTCAACCGGTGTGGGCAGGACGCGTTTGGCGAGTTCGGCGACGTGTTGCAGGACGTCGTCGAGGCCGACCTCGCCGAGATTGATGCCGCTGAGTTCGGCGAAGGCGTCGGCGGGGTCCGTCGGTGGGTGGGTCATGGCATCAGGTCCTCACGGCCGGCGCGCCCGTCGTGAAACCGGAACCGAGGTGGGCGCGCGGGTGGCAGCCCGCGCGTCGCGGGCCGCTGCACGGACCCCGCCGGGGCGGAGCCGGGACCAACGCCGTTGCTCGACGCCGATTCGTCACACCCGACACGGCGGATGTGAACTACAGGACCGTCAGGGTACCCCCGCTTCCGTCGACCCGGCGGCAGCGCACGGGTGCAAAGCGGGCCGGGTTGACGCGCATCCGGGATGGTCCCTGGTCGGCGTGGATGACATCCCGCCAGACGTCGCCGGTGAAACAGTCGTCCGGTGCCTTGCTGGTGTTGGTCTGCTTGGCGAGTTCCATCGGATGCTCCTGCAGAAGGACGGGTTCAGTGGCGGGCGGCGGGTTGCGGTGACGGGCTGCCCCAGCCGTTGCCGGCGGGGTCGAGGGTGATGCCGGGCGCCACGATCTGGTCGATCTGGTCGAGCACGTCGTCGGTGAGCACGACGTCGGCGGCGGCGAGTTGAGATTCGAGATGGTCCATGGTCCGCGGGCAGGCCGGCGCGGCCGATCACCGCGCGCAGCGAGGTCTGCGCGACCTGGGAGACGGCGTACAGGTAGTTCTGCACGTTCACCAGCGCCTTTACCGGGTCGACGACGCGGAAGCACACGACCGCTTCGACGCGTACGGAGACGTTGTCGCGGGTGATGCCGTCCTGAGCGGGCACGCTCATGGTGGTGATCTGAAGGTTGACCTTGCCAGCCGGTCGACCCCGGGGACGATCAGGGTGAGGCCCGGGCCACGGCTACCGTCGCGCACCCGACCGAAACGGAACACCACACCGCGCTCGTACTGCTGGACGACCCGCACCGCTCGGGCGGCGGTGCCGAGACCGATGACGCCGATCGCCACGATCGCGATCGCGATGACTGTCTGCAGAGCGTTCATGAGGGCACTCCGGTCCGGGGAGGGGTTGTGCAGAGGTCACTGACGCGGCAGCCGCCGGTCGGAGGGGTGCTGCCACCCACGTTGTCCCACACCGCGTACGCGTCGGAGCCGATCGCCGCCGCGGCCCGGGGCCCAACCGGTGCGCTGGCCAGGATGTCGGGCGCGCGCCTGAGGTTGGTCGGGTCGGCGGCGGTCACCATCGCCCACTCGGCTGCCGCCCGTGGCGTGGCGGGCGGCACCACCAGCAGGTAACAGCAGGAGCACGAACGCGAACACCACGGCAGCGATCCACACGCCTCCGACCCGTGAGCGCTTCAACGGCCCCCGCGGCATCGCACGAGAGGCATCGGTGCCGCCGTGGCCGTCTAGCGGGAGGAATCGAACATGACTGTTCCGGGGTGCGGTCATCACGAACCGCCGCCTTCCGATGAAGATCTGGCGCGCCTGGACGCCGTGGTGCGCTGGCGGGCCTGGATGATGGCGGGCCTGCGACGGCCTGTCGCGGTCCGACGTGCCGGTGCGAGGGAGGTGCCTGGCCGGGAAAGCGACGGAGATCCGGCGACCTGACCGGTGGATGCGGTGCGGCGGGTGGCCAGCACGGTGACCTCGATCGGTGGGGTGCGTCCGCCAGCGGCGAACTGTCAGCCACCGGGGTCCCGAGCGACACTGCAAGCGTACGCTTCCGCGACCGGCTCGTCAGCCGTCGGAGCCGTCGCAGTCCGGTAGGCCGCCGGTCGCCGCGGCGTCATGCGGGAGTACGTTGTGACCGTCGCCCGGGACCTCGGCGCGGTACGGCAGTGCGTCCGTTCGACTGATCCGGGTCGGAGTCAGCAGTGGGCAAGGACCACCCGGGTGCGGCGATCCGATGACCGCCGATCGTCGGCTGCGGCTGTGGGCTGTTCTCGTCGATGCCGCCCGGGGTGGCGCCGTCGCGGTCGATCATGTCTGCGCGGCGGCGGTGTCGGTCGCGGGCGTCGACTCCGCCGCCGTCGCGGTGACCCTCGACGCCACGCCGCGCGAGCTGGTGTACGCCACGGACCGGGCCGCGTCGGAGCTGGAAGACCTGACCCTGACCCTCGGTGAGGGGCCGTGCGTGGACGCGACCACCGGTGGACCTGTCCTGGTCGCCGATCTGACCGTGCCGGAGTGCCGGAACCGCTGGCCGGTGTTCGCGCCGGCCGCGGTGCTCGCCGGGGCCGGTGCGGTGTTCGCGTTGCCACTACGGGTGGGCGGGATCCGCCTCGGTGTCCTTGACCTCTACCGGGCCCGCGCCGGTGACCTCGGGGCGGAGCAACTGGCCGACGCGCTGGTCCTTGCGGACACGGCATGCGCGGTGCTGCTGGACGACGCGACGCGCCGCGGGGTGGACCTGGATGATGAGTCGTCCGAGCGAGCCGGCCCGCAACACCCCGAGGTGCACCAGGCGACCGGCATGATCATGGTCCAGTTGGAGGTGACCGCGGCGGTGGCGCTCATCCGGTTACGCGCCTACGCGTACTCCCAGGACCGGCGCCTCCGGGAAGTGGCGGCTGACATCGTCGCCCGGCGCCTGCGTCTCGGACCCGCCGGGACACCTGGTGACCGAAATGTGTGAACAAGGGGATCGGCGCCGGGACGGCGCGCGTTAGGACCATCCCGTCGGGCGACCGGTGGAACCACTGATTGACGAGGTGATTGACATGGCCGGGACCTTGCTGGCCGACGTTCTCGTGGAGATGGCCGACACTCTCGTCGACGACTTCGACGTGATCGAGTTCCTGCACGTGCTGACCGAGAGGTGTGTCGAGCTGCTGGGTGTGTCGGCGGCCGGGCTGCTCCTGACCGACCAGCGGGACACGCTGCAGGTGGTCGCCGCCTCCTCCGAACGCACCCGACTGCTGGAGCTGTTTCAGCTCCAGACCGACCAGGGGCCCTGCCTCGACTGCCTCCGTACCGGCCAACCGGTGTCGGTCGCCGACCTGACCCTGACCACTGCCCGATGGTCGGGGTTCACCGCTGCCGCGGCCGAGGTCGGCTTCGCCGCGGTGCATGCCCTGCCCATGCGCCTGCGCTCCGAGGTCATCGGCGCGCTGAACCTCTTCGACGTCCGGCCGGGGGCCCTCGACGAGGACAAGCTCCGCATCGGTCAGGCGCTCGCCGACGTGGCCACCATCGGACTGCTGCAACACCGCGCCATCCACCGGCGCGACATCCTCACCGAACAGCTGCAGACCGCCCTGAACAGCCGTGTCCTCATCGAACAGGCCAAGGGTGTTCTCGCCGAACGCCTACAGGTGGACGTGGGCCAAGCCTTCGCGATCCTGCGTGACGGCGCCCGCAGCCGTAACCGGCGACTGTCCGAACTGTCCCAGGCGATCGTCGACGGCTCCGAGCAGCTCGCGCCGGGACCGGTCGCCAACCGGCCCGGCTGACGACCGGCTCGGCAGCCGAGTCGGCTTCCGAGAGCGCGGCTCCCAGGGGTGTCGGTCGGGGAGGTGACGGCGTACGGTGACGGTGTCGCCTGGGTCCCCGGTGGCCGCCAGTCTCGCCGCCACCAGCCCGTTGAGGGGCGTTCAACCATGGTCACCTCCACCGTGACACCCACGGCCGTTTCGTCCCATCCGACGCCGTATCCCTTAGCCGGGGACAGCGAACAACTGCTGCGTCGACGCGCGGCCCTGGCGCCGGCGGTCAGCGGGACATCCGCCGCCTCGACATTCGGGGTACGGGTCAGGCGGGCCATCGACGTACGCGCGCTCCGTCTGCGGGTGTTCCTCCTGGTGGCCGTCCTGCTTCTGCCGCTGGTGCTCATCACAACGTGTGCCGATCGCTGACCGCGGCGGTCCGGATCGGCGGGTCCCACCGCTTCGGCGCTGGCCACGCTGGCTGCGCCCTGGAGGATCGCAGGTACGTGTCGACGCACGGCCGTGCGGTCTGCTGGGCGGTGGATGTCACCACCGGCCTGTCGGCGCTGCTGCTGACTTTGCTGTGGCGGCGCCAGGTCCAGGTTCGCTACGTCTCCGGCACCGTCGCGTTCCACATGGCCGCTGCGTTCGCCAGGGAGAACAAGACCGACGCCCGCGACGCGGTGATCGCCCAGACGATCCGGATGCGGCCCGACATCCCCGTCCTGGAACCGTCTGATCGGCTCGCCGAGCTGACCGTGCTGACGGGTTCTTCGAGCTGAAGCGAGGCCGGAACCGGCGCCCCGATCGTGGAGTGAGTCCCCCGCCCGGAGGCGGGTGTGGTGGGGCGGCGGTCATCGTGCCGCGAGCAGCGCCAGGATGTTCTTCTCGGCGACGTCCGGGCCGGACAGTTGCCCCGCGACGGCGCCGTCGCGCAGGACCAGGACGCGGTCGCAGGAACCGACGAGTTCCTCCAGGTCGGAGGAGATCAGTAGAACCGCCAGGCCGTCCACCGCGAGGTCGTCGATGAGGTTCTGCACCTCGGACTTGGCGCCGATGTCGATGCCGCGGGTGGGCTCGTCGAGCATGAGCACTCGTGGTTGGGTGGCGAGCCAGCGGGCCAGCATCACCTTCTGCTGGTTGCCGCCGGAGAGTTCCCCGACCGGTTGGTGCGGGCTGGTCGCCTTGATCCGGAGCCGGCGCATGAAGGTCTCGACGATCCGGTCGAGACGGGCCTGGGAGACGATGCCGGCGCGGGAGAGCCGGGGTAGCGCGGCCAGTGCGATGTTGTCGCGTACCGACAGCGGGGCGATGACGCCCTCGGTCGTACGGTTGCTCGGCAGCAGCGCGACGCCGGCGCGGACGGCGCCGGCGATCGAGCGCCGGCGCAGGCGGGAGCCGGAGACGGTCACCTGTCCGGCGTCCAGCGGCAGGGCGCCGGCGATCGCCTTCGCCGTCTCGCTTCGGCCGGCGCCGAGCAGCCCGCTGAGGCCCACCACCTCGCCTGGCCGGAGGTTGATCGACACGCCGCCGAGCACGTGTCGGCGGGTGAGACCGGTGGCCTGCAGGATCGGCGGGTCGGCGGGCTCGGTGGCCACGGCTTCGGGCGGGGTCGTTCCGGGCGCCAGCGGCCGGCCGAGCATCAGCGCCACGAGCCGCATCCGGTCGAGGCCGGCGAGCGGGCCGGTGTGCACCAGCCGGCCGTCGCGCAGCACGGTGACCCGGTCGCAGATCCGCTCGATGTCGGCCAGGCGGTGGCTGACGTAGACGATCGAGCGGCCGTGGTTGCGCAGCGAGTCGAGCATGGCGAGCAGCGGTTCGACCTGGTCGTCGTCCAAGCCGGCGGTGGGCTCGTCGAGGACGACCACCGAAGTGCCGGTGATGACCGCGCGGGCCACGGCGATCAGCTGTCGGGTCCCGGGGTCGAACGACTCGACGGGCTGCCGCACGTCGATCCGCAGGCCACAGCGGGCCATGACGGCGCCGGCTCGGAGGTTCATCGCCGCGACGTCGATGAGGCCGAACCGATGGCGTGGTTCGCGGCCGAGGAACAGGTTGCGGGCGACGCTCATCTGGGGGATGAGATTGGTCTCCTGGTGCACGGCGCCTATCCCGGCGCGTTCGGCATCGCGCGGCGAGGAGAACGACACGGGGACACCGTGCAGTCGAAGCACCCCGGCGTCCGGCCGGTCGATGCCGCAGAGCACCTTTACCAGTGTCGACTTGCCGGCGCCGTTCTCGCCGACGACGGCATGCACCTCGCTCTGGCCGAGTGTGAACGAGACGTGGTCGAGCGCGCGGGTGGCGGGGAACTCGCGGACCACGCCCGCGGCTTCGATCAAGGTGCTCCTGCCTGCCACGGTGCCTCCTCGCAGCGGCCGGTGAGCCGGCTGAGGCGAATGATTGCGTACGGCGGGTGGAAAGGTAAAGAGGTCAGGGACGGGCAAGGTGTAGCCGGACCGCCCGGTTGGCGAGTTCGTCGAGCACGTCGCGGGAGGCGGCGTCGTCGGTCACGAGGTGGTCGATCTCGTCCGTGGGGACGGTCTGCACCATGGTGTCGACGCCGATCTTGGTGTGGTCGGCGAGTACGACGATCTCCTCCGCTGCCGCGGCGAGGGCCCGGTCGACGCTGGCGACCTGCATGTTCGGGGTGGAGACGCCGCGCTCGGCGGTGAGGCCGTTGCCGGAGATGAAGGCCCGGCGCACGCGCAGGCCGGCGAGCGAGCGTTCGGCGGCGCTGCCGACCAGGGCGAGGATGGCCCCGCGCAGCGTGCCGCCGGTGAGCACGACCTCGACTCGCGGCGCGTTGGCCAGCGCCTGGGCCACCAGGAGCGAATTGGTCACGACGGCGAGTTCGGAGTGCCGGGTGAGCTGGTGGGCGAAGAGTTGGGTGGTGGTGCCCGCGCCGACGACGATGGCGTCGCCGTCGGCGACGAGGGATGCCGCGAGCTCGGCGATGGCGGCCTTCTCGGCGGCGGCGACCTGGGCCTTCTGGGCGTACGTCGGCTCCCGGGACAGTGCGCCGGGCAGGGTGGCCAGCGCGCCGGGCAGGGTGGCGCCGCCGTGATGGCGGTTGAGTAGTCCGTCGGCTTCCAGGATGCGTAGGTCGCGTCGGACGGTCACCTCGGAGGACTGCACGGCCTGGGCGATGTCCCGCAGCGAGACCGCGCCGTTGGCGTGCATCAGCTCGAGGATGCGCTGCCGGCGCTCGGCGGCGAACATGGTCCGCCGGCCTTCGGTCGCCGTCCGGGAGTCGTCGCCAGATACCACGCGGTCCTCTCCTTGTGAACGAGTCGGTCGGGATTTGATCGTACTATGTGCCACTCGTCGTCCGACGAGAGCGAGTCTGGATCGTTTCTGATCGGATCTGATCGAACGGTATTGACTTGGGATCGTGACGATGATTGATTGGTTCTCAACGATTTCAGGCAGGCCCCCCACCCGGCCCAGTCGGCGATTCCTCCGGCCCGGCGCCCGGGCGCTGCGGCCTGCCCTCTCACGCCACGCTCGTGAGAAAGGGGCCCTGAACGATGAGAAGAGCAGTCACCGCGCTGGTTGCCGTGGCCTGCGTGGTCGGCGGCGCGCCCGGTGTCGCGCGCGCCGAAGCCACCTGGGAACCCGGCACGCCACCGATCGCCACGCCATGGACCGGCCAGGTGTCACCGGACAACGCGCTTCCCGACTACCCCCGCCCCCAACTGGTCCGTAAGAGGTGGGAGAGCCTCAACGGGGTCTGGCAGTTCGCGGGGGCGCAGGAGGGCGAAACTCCGCCGATCGGCGAACAGCTCAGCGAACGGGTCCTCGTGCCGTACCCGATCGAGTCCGCGCTGTCCGGCATCCAGCGGCACGAGGACCGGATGTGGTACCGGCGTACGTTCGAGGTGCCCGCAAACTGGCAGGTCGGCCGGCACGAACGGCTGCGGCTCAACTTCGGCGCCGTCGACTACGACGCCACGGTCTGGGTCAACGGCGTCCAGGTCGCCACCCACCGCGGCGGCTACGACGGCTTCAGTGTGGACGTCACCGACGTCCTGCGCGGCCGGGGAGCCCAGGATCTGGTGGTCGGCGTCACCGACCTGACGAACAAGACCTGGCAGCCCGTCGGCAAGCAGCGCAACGTGCCCGATCGGGGCATCTTCTACACCTCGTCATCGGGTATCTGGCAGAGCGTGTGGATGGAGCCGGTGCCGGCCGGCCACATCGAGCGGTTGCCGATGACCCCGGACGTGCGTAACGCCAGCCTGCGGCTCACCCCGCAGGTCGCCGGCGGCACCGGCCGTACGGTCGAGGCAGTCGCGTACGCCGGCAGGAAGGTCGTCGGTCGCGCGTCCGGGCCGGCCGGCACCGAGCTGCGCGTCCCGGTGCCGAACCCGCAGCTGTGGTCACCCGACTCGCCGTACCTCTACGACCTGACCGTGCGGGTGCTGGACGGCCCGAAGGAGGTCGACCGGGTCCAGTCCTACTTCGGCATGCGCGAGGTGACCAAGGTCAAGGGCGCCGACGGCAAGCTCCACCTTGCCCTCAACGGCAAGATTTTGTTCAACATGTCCACCCTGGACCAGGGCTTCTGGCCGGACGGTATCCATACCGCGCCCACCGACGAGGCGCTGCGCTTCGACATCGCCGAGACCAAGCGGCTCGGCTTCAACACGATCCGCAAGCACATCAAGGTGGAGCCGGACCGCTGGTACTACTGGGCCGACCGGCTGGGCCTCATGGTGTGGCAGGACATGCCCTCGATGCGTACCGGCGGCACCCCGCCGGTCGACGCGCGGCAGGAGTTCGAGCGGCAGCTCAAGGAGATCGTCGACGAACACCGCAGTTGGACGTCGATCACCGTCTGGGTGCCGTTCAACGAGGGCTGGGGCGAGTGGGACCGCACCGAGACCGGGCGGATCGCGGACGAGCTGCGCGTCCAGGACCCCAGCCGGATGGTCAACGCGCACAGCGGCGTGAACTGCTGCGACTCCAAGGGCGACTCGGGCCGTGGTGACATCATCGACTTCCACCAGTACCTTGGCCCGGCCTCACCGACGCCCAGCGGTGACCGCGTCGCGGTGGACGGCGAGCACGGCGGCCTCGGCCTGAAGGTCCCCGGGCACATGTGGTTCGGCGACGGGCACGGCTACGAGATGACGCCGGACAGCGCCACCCTCACCCGACGGTACGTGGAGAACCAGCGTGACCTGCTGACCGTGGCCAACCGCTGCGGGCTCTCGGGCGGTGTCTACACCCAGACCACCGACGTCGAGCACGAGGTCAACGGCTTCTACACCTACGACCGGCAGGTCCAGAAAATGGACTTCGACCAGGTTCGGGACGTCAACCGGGCTATCGTCCGCTCGGTCGACGGCACCGGCGCGAACGCCCCGCAGCTGCCGCCGGGGACGCCCGGGCTGACCGGAGTGGGCTGGTGGCCGCTGGACGAGGGGGCCGGCACGGCGACCGACGACAAGGCCGGCAACCACGACGGGACCCTGATGAACGGGGCCACCTGGACCACCGGTCGCTCCGGTGCGGCGGTGCAGCTCAACGGGGCGAACCAGTACGTCGACACCGGCACCCCGATCCTGGACACCACCGGCAACTACACCGCGTCGGCCTGGGTGAAGCTGGACAGCCTCGGTGGCTTCGCCACCGCCGTGAGCCAGGACGGCGGCAGCCACAGTGCCTTCTTCCTGCAGTACTCGGGCGCGGACAACCGCTTCGCGTTCAGCTTCGCCGGGGTCCGGGCGCTCGCCCCGACCGCACCGGAGACCGGCCGCTGGTACCACCTGGTCGGCGTGCGCGACGCCGCCGCCGGCACGCTGGCGCTCTACGTCGACGGGCAGCGGGCTGGCACGGCCGGCTCCTGCCTCGGTGAGGCGTCCAGCGGCCCGACCGTCATCGGGCGGGCCAAGTTCAACGGCGGCCCGGTCGACTACTGGCGCGGCGCGATCGACCAGGTGCGGGTCTACGACCGCGCGCTGTCCGCCGCCGAGGTCGGCCAGCTGTATGCCTCCGCGGGCCTGAACTGAGCGGCATCCCGCTCGTCGCCGTCGCCGCCGCGGTGCCCACCGGGGCGGCGACGGCCCCACCCCACCCTGTCAAGTGAGAACCGCCTCGGGAGAGGACATTCCCATGCCCAGGACTGGATTGGTGGCGGTCGCACTGGCCGCCCTGCTCACCACCGCAGCATGCGCCAAGAGCGAGGACACCGGCGACACACCTGCACCGGCCGGCAGCGCGGCTCAGCAGGTCGTGCAGAGCACCGGTGCGACCGGCGCTACCTGCACCTTGCAGAGCTTCGGCGGGCAGAAGTTCGACCTGACGAAGGACGTGGTCGGCTTCTCCCAGTCGGAGAAGGAGGCCAACCCGTTCCGCATCGCCGAAACCAGGTCCATCAAGGACGAGGCCGCCAAGCTGGGCATCGCCAACCTGCGGGTCACCAACG
Organism: Micromonospora sp. NPDC050686; assembly: GCF_040654475.1. NCBI lineage: Bacteria > Bacillati > Actinomycetota > Actinomycetes > Micromonosporales > Micromonosporaceae > Micromonospora > Micromonospora sp. NPDC050686. The sequence goes on along the minus strand of NZ_JBFAID010000036.1, from coordinate 54,802 downwards.
CGCAGTCGCAGTTCTCCAAGCAGATCTCCGACGTGCAGCAACTCATCGCCCAGGGCGCCAAGCTGCTGGTCATCGCGCCGCTGAACTCCGACGGTTGGGAGCCGGTGCTGAGGCAGGCGGCGGAGAAGAAGATCCCGATCATCACCATCGACCGCAAGATCAACGCCCAGCCGTGCACCGACTATCTCACCTTCATCGGGTCCGACTTCCGTGAGCAGGGCAAGCGCGCGGCCGACCAGATGATCCAGGCCCTCGGCGGTCAGGGCGAGGTCGCGATTCTGCTCGGCGCGCCCGGAAACAACGTCACCACCGACCGGACCAAGGGCTTCAAGGATCGGATCCAGGAGAAGGCGCCGAGCATCACCATCTCCTTCGAGCAGACCGGTGAGTTCACTCGGGAGAAGGGCCAGCAGGTCACCGAGCAGCTGATCCAGTCGCGCCCGGGCACCAAGGGCATCTACGCGGAGAACGACGAGATGGCCCTCGGTGCGGTAACGGCGCTCAAGGGCGCGGGCAAGTCTCCCGGCCAGGTCAAGATCGTGTCGGTGGACGGCACCCGTGCCGCCGTGCAGGGCATCGTCGACGGCTGGCTCTCGGCAGTCGTCGAGTCGAACCCGCGCTTCGGGCCGCTAGCCTTCTCCACCACGCAGAAGTTCCTGGACGGCGAGCCGATCCCGGCCACGGTGATCATCAGCGACCAGGAGTACACGACAGCGAACGCCAAGGAGAGCCTGGGAAACGCGTACTGATGGCTGCCGCGGTTCTAGAGGCCCGGGGGATCTCGAAGGAGTTCCCCGGGGTCCTCGCTCTCGACGACGTGTCCTTCCGGCTCGACGAGGGGCAGGTGCACGCCCTGGTCGGTGAGAACGGGGCCGGCAAGTCCACCCTCATCAAGGTCCTCACCGGCGTACACCGGCCGGACCGGGGGGCCCTGCTGCTGCACGGCGAGCCGCTGACCCCCGACAGCCCGCTCGCCGCCCAGCGCGCCGGCATCTCCACCATCTACCAGGAGGTCAACCTCGTCCCGCAGATGAGCCTCGCGCAGAACCTGCTGCTGGGGCGGGAACCGCGCAGCCGGCTCGGGGTCATCGACATGAGCGCGTTGCACGCCGAAGCCGACCGCGTGATGACCCGGTACGGCATCCGTGCCGACGCGCGCCGGCCGCTGCGCTCGCTCGGCATGGGCACCCAGCAGATGGTCGCCCTGGCCCGCGCGGTCTCCATCGAGGCCCGCGTGGTGATCATGGACGAGCCGACCTCGGCCCTGGAACCACGGGAGGTGGACACCCTCTTCGGCGTCATCGCCGACCTGCGGGCCCAGGGCATCTCGGTGATCTACGTGAGCCACCGCCTCGACGAGCTGTACCGCATCTGTGACCGGGTCACCGTGCTGCGCGACGGCAGGGTGGCGCACGCCGGGCCGCTCGACGACCTGCCGCGGGTGGACCTCGTCGCGCTGATGCTCGGCCGCGACCCCGCCGAGATCCGACGGGAGGGCGCCACCAAGTTCTCGGGCGAGCACACCACCGCCGCCAGCGAACCACTCGTGGAGGCCCGTTCGGTGTCCCGTCGGCCCGTCCTGCGCGACGTGTCCGTGCAGGTCCGTCCCGGCGAGGTGGTGGGTCTCGGTGGCCTGCTCGGTGCCGGGCGCAGCGAGACCGCGAAGGTGATCGCAGGCGCTCTCCCGGTCGACGGCGGCACGGTGATCGTGGCCGGACGACAAGTGCGCCGCGGCTCCCCGGCGGCGGCAATCCGGGCCGGCGTCAGCCTCGTCCCGGAGGACCGCAAGGCCGAGGGCATCGTGGCGACCCTTTCCGTGCGGGACAACATCGCGCTGGCCGCCCTACCCCGGCTGTCCCGGTCCGGGCTGGTGTCCGACGCCCGGGTCGACCGGATCGTCGACAGCTTCGTGCGGCGGCTGCGCATCAAGGCCGCCTCGCCCCATCAGAGGGTCTCCGAGCTGTCCGGTGGCAACCAGCAGAAGGTCATGCTGGCCCGGTCGCTGGCCACCGGCGCGAAGGTGCTGCTGCTCGACGAGCCGACGCGGGGCATCGACGTCGGCGCGAAGGCCGAGGTGCAGGCGCTCATCGACGAGTTGGCGGCCGAGGGGCTCGCTGTGCTGCTGATCTCCTCTGACCTGGAGGAACTCGTCGAGGGAGCGGACCGGGTCGTCGTCCTTCGCGAGGGCACCGTCGCGGGCGAACTGAGCGGCGATCAAGTGACCGAAGAAGCGATCATGGCGACGATCGCCGCGACGGGAGACACCGATGGCTGAGATCGCCGCAGCGCCGCGGGCGTGGGGCGGGCGGGTACGCCTGCTCGCCTGGCTGCAGGAATACGGCGTCTACGCGTCGGTGCTCGCGCTCCTGCTCTTCAACGTGGTGTTCACGCCGCATTTCCTGGAGGTGGCAAACTTCCGGACCCAGCTGATCCAGGTGGCCCCGGTCGTGATCACCTCGCTCGGCCTGGCCCTGGTGATCGGCACCGAGGGCATCGACCTCTCCGTCGGCTCGGTGATGGCACTCGCCTCGGCGATCGTTGTCCTCTACCTCGGCTACGGCGCTCCCATCGCGATCATCGCGGCCCTGATCGCCGGCGCGGCCGTCGGGGCGTGCGGCGGCGCCCTGGTGGCGTACGTGGGGGTGCAGCCCATCGTGGCGACACTGGCGCTGCTGGTCGGCGTACGCGGCCTGGCGAACGTGCTGGTGCCGCAGCTCACCGAGTTTCGCAACCCCGCGCTGATCACCCTCGGCAGCCGCTCCGTGCTCGGCCTGCCGCTCGTGGTCGTCATCGCGGCGGCGCTCACCGTGCTGGTGGCGTTCCTGGTCAAGCGCACCACGTTCGGCCGCCAACTGGTGGCCGTCGGCGGCAACCGGGCAGCCAGCCGGCTCTCCGGCCTGCCGGTACGGCGGGTCCTGGTCACCGTCTACGTCATCTCCGGCCTGCTCGCCGCGGTGGCCGGCGTGCTGGCCACGTCCCGGCTGCAGGCCAGCGACCCCACCTCACTGGGCCTGCTGATGGAACTGTCCGCGATCACCGCCGTGGTCGTCGGCGGCACCCCGCTCACCGGCGGTCGGGTCCGCGTCCTCGGCACGGTGATGGGCGCCCTGCTCATCCAGCTCCTGCAGGCCACGCTCATCAAGCACAACCTGCCGCAGTCCTGGACCCAGATGGTCCAGGCGGTCATCATCCTGGCCGCCGTCTACGCCGCCCGAGGGAGGCGCGCATGACCAGCACCATCACCGACGCGGAGACCCGCGCCGACGCGCGGCGCCAGCCGGGCAGGCTACGCCGGGAACGGATCGGGCATCTCCTGCAGCACCATGGCGCGCTCATGGTGCTGGCCGCCACCGTCCTGGTCGGGACCGCCGCCTTCGACTCGTTCGCCACCCCGCAGAACGCCGCGAACATCGTGGTCTCGTCGTCGTTCCTGGCCATCGTCGCGATCGGGATGACCTTCGTCGTCATCAGCGGCGGCATCGACCTCTCCGTCGGCTCGTCGTTCGTGCTCGCCGGCGTGCTGGCCGCCTACGGCTCCCGGTACGGGCTGCTCGTCGCGCTGCTGCTGCCGCTCGCGGTGTGTGGCGCGATCGGGCTGATCCAAGGTCTGATCGTGGCGCGCACCGGCATGGCGCCGTTCATCGTGACCCTTGCCGGCCTGCTCGGCATGCGTGGCCTCATGCTCGCCGTCTCCGACGAGGGGGCCAACACCTACCTGGTACGCAGCGAGGCCTTCAGCGCGCTGGGGCAGGCATCCTTCCTCGGTCTGACCCTGCCGGTCTGGATCACGTTGGGTCTGGTCCTCCTCGGCGGGGTGCTGCTGCAACGCACCGGCTTCGGGCAGAACGTCTATGCCATCGGTGGCAGCGAGGAGGCCGCGGTGCTCATGGGCGTGCCGGTCACCCGGGTCAAGGTGCTCGTCTATCTCATCTCGGGCCTGCTGGCCGGGCTGGCGGGCGCCCTCAACGCTGCCCGCCTCTCCTCCGGCGTCACCATCCTCGGCGTCGGCATGGAACTCGACGTCATCGCCGCCGTGGTGATCGGTGGCACACTCCTCACCGGCGGCGCCGGCGGACTCACCGGCACTATGGCTGGCGTGCTCCTGCTGGGAGTGATCCAGAGCCTGATCAATCAGATCGGCGTGCTCACCTCGTCCTTCCAGCAGGTCGTCAGCGGCGCGTTCCTCGCCCTGGTGGTGGTCATGCAGCGGCTCCTGCACCGGGCGCAGCGGCTGTCCTGAGGGGACTAGCCCCAACGCCGTTCAGCTGGGCGTGGGCGAGGCCGGTCAAGGGGTGTGTTGATCAGAGAGTGAGAAGCCGAGTTCCGGTATCAAGTTTTGTCACTCCAAGACAACCCAGAACCAGGAACTCCGCTTGGTGGATCAGATTGCCATAACCCGGACGGTCACGGTGGCGGTGGGGCCGTTCGCGGCAGGTCACCTCGGTGAGCTGACCCGGCTGTTGCCGTTCGAGATGATCGATGAGGTTCTGACTGCGACCCGACGTACGCAGCGGCGGATCCGGCTGCTGCCCGCCCTGGTCGTGGTCTATCTGTTCATCGCGGGCTGCCTGTTCGCCGATCTCGGCTACCGGCAGGTGTGGTCGAAACTCGTCGCCGGTCTGCATCCGCTGCCGATGCCCGAACCGTCGGGCAGCGCCCTGCGCCAGGCCCGCCAGCGGCTGGGCCCGGCACCCATGCAGGCCTTGTTCGAACTGCTCCGCGACCCGGCGGCTACCAGTGCTGCCACGGTGTGGTGGCGGGGCCTGATGCCGGTCGTCATCGACGGAGTCCTGGACTGAGTGACGGGCGTCGCGGATGTATGGCGCAGACGGCGAGTGGACTCCCGGTGACGTTGCCTCCATGGTCGGCAACCCTTCCTATGTCGTGAATATCGACCCCGGCCTGGCTGTCGCGCACGACCTGGTAATTTCGGAGGAAGAAAGGATTTGCGGCGAACGCGGATTGATCGCCGCGCTTGGCCCAGAACCTTGTCTGCGTAACCTTCTGGCTGTTCTCAAGGGCGCGACCCGAGGGGCTGACAACTCCACCGCCCGTTGAAGTTGTGCGCCTGTGCCGTCGCTGATGCCTCACGCCACGAACTCCAGTGAGGTGATCTCAGCGACTTGCGGGTAGGTACCGATATTCGAAGTGGTCAGGTGTAGAGCCGCGGCGAGGATGTCACCGCTCCCGCGGGGTCCGCTGGTGGTGTGGTGTAGCGCTTTCCAGCGTCCGTGGAGGATGACGAAGCCGCGTTCGCCTTGCCAGCGCGGGCCGCGGAGCAGTCGGTTGGTGGTGCGGTTGGTCAGGGCGAGCCGCCGGCCGTCGGTGGGTTGCTTGACCGGGGTCTTGATGCCGTGACCTGCGCCGTTGTAGCCGGCGTCGGCCAGGGCGGGTAGCTCAAGCTCGGCGGTGGACCAGTTCACCGCGGCGGAGATGCCGTGCTGCTGGGCGCAGGTCAGGTCATGCAGATGCCCGGGCATCGCTTCAGAGGTCCATATCGGCAGCCCGTCCGGGCGCATGATCGCTTGGACGTTCGCGCCGAAGTCGCGATGCTTTTCGGAATACCACGTGTCGATGGTGTCGCCCTTGACGCTGAGCGTGGTCTCCGCGACACGGTCGCAGTCGAACAGTTTGCCGTCCAGGATCACGTACGACCAGCCGTCGTCGGCGACCCGCTGCAACGCCTCGTGCAGATCGGGTGCCTGCGCGGCGAGGACCGCGATGCCCTCGGGAGTTGCCCCCTGGTCCTGGACACTTGAACCTTGGATCGTGATGGTCCGGGGAGATCAGGAGTCCCTGACAGATGGTGAACAAGCACTACCCCGCCGAGTTCAAGGCCGACGCGGTCGCGTTGTACCGGTCTCGGCCAGGAGCGACGATCGCGCAGATCGCTGACGATCTCGGGGTCAACCGGGAGACGTTGCGTAGTTGGGTCCGCGCCGATGATCAGCGTCGGGGCGCGACAGCCGGGCCGGCGGCGTCGGCGAGGCCGCCGGCGGCCGGCTCGGTGGAGGACGAGAACGCCGCGTTGCGGCGGCGGGTCCGGGAACTGGAGGAGGAGCGGGACATTCTGCGGAAGGCGGCCCGGTATTTCGCCGGGGAGACGCGCTGGTGAACCGCTTCCAGTTCGTCGCCGACCATCAGCAGCGCTACGGCGTGAAGCGGTTGTGTCAGATCATCGGGGTGTCCCGCTCGAGCTACTACTACTGGCGCTCGGCCGCAGAAGCGAGGGCCGCCCGGGAGGCCGCGGATGTGGCTCTCGTGGGCCGGATCCGGGCGGTGCACGCCACTCACGACGGCACATACGGAGCACCACGGGTCACCGCCGAACTCCGCGACGCCGGCCTGGCGATCAACCGTAAACGGGTCGCGCGGGTGATGCGCCGCTTCGGCGTGCAAGGACTGCGCCTACGGCGGCGCACGCGTACGACGGTGCCGGATCCGGCCGCGGCGAAGGCACCGGACCTGATCGGCCGGGACTTCACCGCCACCGCCGTCAACCAGCGCTACGTCGGTGACATCACCTACCTGCCGGTCGGGGAGCGCGGCTTCCTCTACCTGGCCACCGTCCTGGACCTGCACTCTCGGCGCCTCGCGGGCTGGGCGATCGCGGATCACATGCGCACCGACCTGGTCATCGACGCCCTCCGCGCGGCGCTGCGCACCCGGGGCAGCCTGCACGGGGCGATCATGCACACCGACCACGGAGCCCAGTACACCTCCCGGGCCTTCGCCGAGGCCTGCACCGCAGCCGGGATCCGGCAGTCGATGAGCGCGGTCGGTAGCTCCGCCGACAACGCCGCCGCAGAGTCGTTCAACGCCACCTTCAAACGCGAGACCCTGCAAGGCCGCCGCGCCTTCACCGACGAACGCGAAGCACGACTGACCGCGTTCCGCTGGCTACACCGCTACAACACCGTCCGACGCCACTCCCGGCTCGGACAACAGCCACCGATCACCTACGAGAAGAGCCCCCGGCCAGCGCCAGCTACGCTGGCTCCGGCCGCATAACCCCGTGTCCAGGATCAGGGGTCAAGCCCCCTCGGCCACGTACCGTTATGCGGTGGCCCGAAAGACGCCGAACCCGGCACCCAGCAGCGTCTTGTCCTCGGCCTTGCGGAACCAGATCAGCACCAGCAACGCCTGGTGGAAGCAGGTCAATGCCCGTGTCCCACGTCGGGTGCCCCGGACACGCCGCTCGGCGGCGAGCAGGCGGGCGAGGTGGCGCACCAGTTCCCTGGGCACGTCGACCAGGCACGATAGGCAATCACGTGGAGCCCTCTCGAAGACGCGGTTTCTGTCGCAAGAACCTGTCTATCGATGGCTCCACGCCTGTATCGAGCACCGTCCGAACTGACCCGATACGCCCGTGTCGATCAGATTCAGCCCACGCCTCTCGCTGAGATCACCTCAATGGACGCGTCGCGCCCCTCAAGGTGGAAAGGACACCCTCCGCCACGGCGTCGATGCCGGGAACCGTCGTCCTGAGAGACTGCACGATCTTCACCGGCCATGGCTCGTGGGTGAGGACTCGTCTCGCCCCCTTCTGCCGTAGGCGGCTTCGTTCTTCCTCAGACAGTCCGAGGATGTGGTCGATGACCTGGGCAAGATGGACAGGATCGTTTGGCCGATGGAGAAAGCCGTCCATGCCATCGGTCACTTGTTCAGCCAGTCCGCCGGAGTCGGCGACGACCAGCACGGCGCCGCCGTCCCGGGTGAGAAGCCGTGATTCCATGGGGATCAGGCCCCATGGCTCTCTCTCGGCTGACAAGGAGCAGACCTTGGTGCGTCGCCACTGCAACAAGGCAGCCATCAATTCACGGTCGAACGAGGTCACGAATGTAGCGTTGACCCCTAATGCGGCGGCAATCTTTGGCAGTTCGGGCAGTGCGGGCCGGCTCATGATCACCGCGTGTGCCGTACCTCGGAGTCTGGCTGCAGCCCTCAACAGCATGTCGTGGCGTTTATACGGCACGGCACGGCCGAACGTAACCAGCAGGTCACGATCCACGGGGATGTCGTGTCGGGTCAGTGCAGCGGCGATTTCGGCAGGTGAGCGTTGCCGATACCAGGGGTCGGTCGTATCCACCCCATTTTCGGCAGGAACGAACGTATCTGGGTCGGCGCCGTAGTCGCTGATCAGGTGATTCGACATATATTGGCTGATGCTTCCAAGCCGTACCTTTGTGCTGATCTTTGCCCAATGTATCGGGAGGGACTCCACCATCAGGCGTTCGGGGTTTGGCAACGGCATTTCGTGCATAAAGGCAGTGGCGTGTGAGACGTATATTGCAGTGATGTTCACTTTAGCGGCTGCGGCCTGCAGCGTGGCATAAACCGGGGCGAGGGCGAAGACCGGCTCATGGCAGTAGGCAATTAAGACGTCGTAATTGCCGGCCATCTCTATCAGTCTGCCCGCCAGCGCCATCGACGCGATTCGCCAGCTGCGCGGCTCGCCGAGGCCCGGATCTCCCCAGGTCGAGTCGGCGCCGAGCCCGATGGTTCCGTTGGGAACGACGGAGAATGTGCCGCCCATGGTACTGATGCGCTTACGGTACTCGTCGTGGGCAGATTCGTCGTACTCTGGATGGGTTGGCAAATAGGCTATCTCGATGAAGTGCGGAGTCAACTCCACTCCCCGACGAGCCAATTCTGCTTTTACGGTGGGGAGGGACGCGATCTGACCCCGTATTGCGGTACCCACTCCACCCACGAATATTTGCACACCCTCGAAGGCCGCATGTACAACACCAACTCGAAGTCTTCCGCCGCCGTCCCCGCCGCTCGTCATGCGGTCAGGATGGCGGCGAGGCGTCTGGCGAGGGCTAGAGTCGTCAAGGACGGATTGGCCGCCCCCTGTCGGGGAAAGATTGATACGCCGATTGCGAAGAGATCCCGGACCTTTTTGAACTCGTGGTTTTCGTCGATGACGTGCCCGAAAGCGAGGGTCCCCCCTTCGTGTTCTTCAGTGCCCAATGGGCTCGCCCATGTTGTTGGGCGGCAGTGATGAACGGCGCGGTCGTGGTCACGCATATCTTCGTGCATCGACCGCAGGGTCCTTTTCGGCGAGATGAAGTCGAAGTCGAAGTCCAATGGATTGGATGGCAGATCAAATTGCGTACACCAAGCGGACCAGAACTCCGCAAGCACTCGTCGCTGTGCCGCTACCGTCCGCGTGTCCTCCGGCGAAAGGCCAGTGGAGATCGCCACGTGCCATGGCCAATCTCCATCAGGCGTGCAGGTGACAACGCCTGCTGTTGAACGTTCCTGCTCGGCGGTGACCCACGCCTCCATCTCGATATCGCCCGATTCAGCCGTCTCGAGTTGGATAAATAGATTCGACCGTGAGGCGCTGGCGCCGTTCATATAAAGAAAGGCTCCGTCCCGGGCGCGTGATACCAGCCACGGTGGAAGGTCGGCGGCTGCGACGGTCGCATTGAACCCTTGCACAATATGGTCGAACAGTCCCGACAGGGACGCCGAATCCGGCTCTTCGCTAGCGTGGAGCGTCTGGATGGCCAGGCGGGTGTTCTCCACGGTCGCCGCCGCGAGGACTGTCTTGGACGCGGTAACGTGCTTCTCCTCGCCGGTCAGCCGATTCCGGACGACAACGCCATCCGCCCGCCCGTCGGTTGTGAGCACGCCTATCACTTTGACGTCGGGAACCATGCAGACATTGCTGCCCGCCGAGCGTTCAATCCAGTGGGACAGCGGTGAGTAGGCTTCCCAGTGTTTCGATTCGACCGCTGGCCGCCGTATCGAGCGAGGCGGATCAATAAAGCGGAACCTGCCTACGCATATCTCGTTGTTCGCGGTCGACGGAGTTGCCCGGCCCCACGCCGCGAGATCCGCCTGGACCCTAGCATAGAGCGACGGACCGTCCCGCCATGAATGCGTCAGATCCCGGACCACGGAGATCGGCCATGCCGGATCGCTCAAGGCGAATTCCTCAATAGGGAGCAGTACCCCGTGCCAGTAGAGGGACCGGCCCCCAAGTCGCTGCCTGATTCCTGAGCCCACTGAGAAGTGAGGCTCAGCACTCGATTCCCAGGACCGGACGAAGTACGGGTCGGACCGTTCGTCGGTCCATAGCCGGTCGGCTACCACTGGGTCGTTCACCGTGTACACGTGCTGAAGGTCGTGCCCGGCGCCGGCCTCTAGGACGAGGACACCGTCGGCGCCAGCTAGGTCCAGATGCTTCGCCAGTTCCAAGCCGGCGAGCCCGCCCCCGACAATCAGGATCTCTGCTTGGCGGGGCAACTCGTCCCAGGTCCGCAGGACGTCTGAGTTGAGTGTTGTCATCGATCTACTTCCCGTCTCCGAGGGGCGAGGCCCCGCTTCTACGGCATCGGTCGCCGTCAGCGCAACGTTGTCGATGTCTGTGCAAGATGACCGAAGGGGTCGATGACCCTGTCCTCAGTCCCGCTCCGGAAGCCTCGGCTGCGGCGGAGGTCTCGGACCACGGTGAGCTTCCGCATCCAGCGGTCCGTTCCGTCGTAGCGGGGGCGGAACCCACCTCGGCCGTGTAGGGCGCGATAGTTGTCCACGACCAGAACGTCGCCCTCCGCCAGGCGGATCTCCACGGCGTTCTGCCTTAGCAATGTCGCGAGCGCCGTGAGGGAGTCTGCCGCCCGCGTGTCTCCCGGAGACGCGCGTGTATACGGGAGGTCGATCCGCAAGTAAGGCGATTCGCGAGATCCAAACAACAGTGGCCTTTTTCGGTCAGGGTCTTGAATTGTTCCGTCGGCCACTCTACGCAGGTGCTCGGAGTCCGGCGCGATGAGAAATCGATCGGAGAAGAGGGTGTCGAGGTCTACGTCGCCGAAATCCAGACCAACGGCTGATGTGATCAGGTTGGGGACACGATCGACATTCCTGAGACACAACAGGGCCAGAGCGTCGCAGCGTTCGTCGCTGAAGCAGTCTTCGATATGAAGCTCGAGGTCGGCTTGGCTGCCGTGTCCTGTTTGTTCGTTCTCTTCGCCTGGTACGGGCAGAATGTCATTGAATATACGACCGTCTTGCAGACTGGCCCAGCCCACTGGTTCGCCGAGGTAGGAGCTTACGACGGCGAGCCAAAAGTCCTGGCGTGATGTGCTGCCGGGATCGCGCTCCTTCCAGTGCCGGGGAGTCGGGCAGGCGGGTTCTCCGACCGGGCCGTTGCGTATCACGAGGGCGGCGATGGATTCCCCGTATCGCATCTCGTTCAGCGTGCCTCGCAACTCAGCCGGCAGCTGTGGAACGAGATCGGAGAGCTGCCGCAGGAAGAGGGGGGCGTCAGCCGAGATATATGTCTGACATATCTCATCGAGGATCGCCGAGCATTGCCGTCTGGCTTTCCCCGTGAGTGTCAACTGCGCGATGCCCTGACGTATCTCCTTGGCCGACGCTGAGCCGTAGACCATCCATGTGCTCCTGTCGCTTCTTGTTCTGGCTGGTGGGTAGCTGGCGTCTAGAGGCCACTGCCTCGGCCATCTCACGGATCAGCAGACGCCATGGTTCTGGGTCGAACGAAGCCGTTACCTGTTGCTTCTGGGAACGTAACGCCTCTTGAACTGCGAGATCACCGCTGGCCTGCTTCGCCATGAGATCCAGGACTTCAACGGCGGCTTCCATCATTCCCTCTTCGCCTTCGATCTTTACGCAGTTGCTGCTACCCCCGTAGATGTCCTCAAAGCAAGCATAATCGGAAATCGCACACGGGACTTCTGCGATGGCGGCGAGTGCGGGACCGAGGCCGACGCTTTCCACGCCGCGTGTACTGGGGGTGAAGAGAACAGCGCCATTGCTGGCCCGACACAAGCGGAGGAGGTCGACCTCATCAAGGCGCCAGTGCCCGGCGGCGTCTTTGTGACTCGATAGGGGAACTCCGTCCAGGAACACCACGTCGTCCTGGACGTCCAGATCCCTGACGTGGGACAGCAGTTCACGGGCGTAATCTGGATCTTCATCGAGGCTACCGAATACCAGGAGGTGCGGGACCGGGGCGTTTCGGGCCACGCAGATCTCCCTTATTCGTGCGAACAGGGAGACTGCTATCTCCACTCCCTTCACGCGGAACACGCGTACGGGAACGAGTAGAAGTGGTCGTCCCGGTTCGAGCGAGTGCCGAGCCGCGAATTCTTCATGCCGAACCTCGAGCGGGCCCACCTTGACAGCTGGCAGAACGTTGGGCGTGACCCTCGCCTTAAGTGGCGTTGGATACTCGCCAGCCTCATCCGCGAGCCCTTGGGAAACGACAGCCCAGAGGTGGCATGAATGCGAACCCGGCAACGGTGTGAATCGATTTGGCTGGGGAGGGTAGACGCGAACTCCCTCCTCTATTACTGCATAACTGCCGAAGAGGTCATGGTCCCAGAAAAGAACTCCGCCAGGCCGCGTTGGACCCCATCGCTTCGCCGCCGCCCTATGCAATGCCAAAGTGACCGGTACCGCATCGGACAGCGTCATGTTGACAGCGCACACCCAGTCGACTTCATGCTTCTCGAACCAATCAGTGAAGTATTTCTCGTAGGGTGCGGCGATTTTTTCTATCAACTGAGTGAGACTCTGGCACTCGGCATGATCGAGAGAATCCGCCCGAGCTACCGCACGGCGTATCTCGGTCAACTCCCGAGCAACGTCGGAGCGCGCTTCTGTCAATGGTACGGCGTTGTTGACGATCATCCAGTGCGGATAGCTGACGGATTCGCCCCCGTCAGGGAAGAAGTGCTTCTTGTCGGGTCGCCATGAAAAGCCAAGATCTGCGATGATGGGTAGCTCAAGTTGATCGTTTTGAAGCTCCGCCTCCACGACGTTCCTGAATATGGTGAGCAATCCACTCACCGCGAGCCCATCGCCACACACCAGTGCCAGCCTCATTGGCATTGTTCATCTCCGCAGGAATAGGGGTCCTGAACAACGGACGACGTCGGTAAGTGCACCTGCTGTGCATTTGCGCAGAGATGCAGGACGCCCTCGACGTCGAGTTACCTAAATCGTGCCAAGCGGCCTCTCGTCTAGGTGCGAACTGCGTCGTATCATGCTTGTTCAACAAATGACTACGCGCTCGTTTTAGCTGTGTTGTCGTAACGCTAGACACCCAATTCATTGAGCTGTTCTCGGCAAGGAGTGGAGGCAAGATTAGGCCGACACGGGCATGACCGTCCGGATCGGCAGTGGTAGACCAAGGGTAAAGGCGCCGATAGGTGAGGTCTTAACCGCAGAACTCATCTACGGAAAGGACTCCGCCCCGTGAATGCCAATCATGCCATGCTTGACGGGCCCAGGAAACTGATCCGCGCCCATGTCCCGACCAGATGGCCGCCGAGCGCCGCGCACGCGGCGCCAGGCGCTGCTGGTGCTGGTGTGGATCCGCAAGGGCGGAGACGAGACCGGCTCGGCGGCACATCTGGCCGGCGAATCGCTGCGTCTGGCCAGCCAGAGCATGCACGTGCAATGCGGCGCGCACGACTTCGCGGGAGAGTGCCAGGCCCGTCGCCGCCGCTCTCGAGAGCGAGCTGCGGCACCCGGCATATTGGTGTCCAACCGCCAATGGCGCGCAGTTGAACGGCTCGCCCGACATTGACAGAGGCGACCCCTACGACTTGAGTGGAGGTCGGCTTCCTATGGGCTCCTATTAGGAGAGACGATGCCTGTTCGTATGGTGCCAAGGGTTGGATCCGGCCTCGCCGCGGCGGTTTTGGTTTCCGGGCCGCTCGTCATGGGCGCCGCGACACTCACCGCCGACTGCTGATCGAGGAGCTGACGTTGCCGTTGAAGATCGCGATGGCCGCACCGCTGAGCACCCCCGTACCGCCCGAGCGTTACGGGGGAACCGAGCGGGTCGTGAGCGTGTTGACTGAGGAACTGGTTCGACGGGGACACGACGTGACGCTGTTCGCAAGCGGCGACAGCCGCACCGCGGCACGGCTCGTGCCGGTGTGTGAAAAGGCGCTCTGGAAGGTGGCGGACGAGGGAGCGGAACGCCTCTTGCGGGTCGAGACGCTGGCGATGCTCAGCGACATCTACCGTCGGGCCGGCGACTTCGATGTGATCCATGCGCACACCGAGGAGGAGTTTGCGCTGGCATTCGCACGGCTCACCCACACGCCGACGGTGCTGACTTTGCACGACCGGCTGGACCTGAAGCCGTTTCTGTGGAGCTGCGAACGGCTCCAAGCCGCCGCATTGGTCAGCGTGAGCATGGCACAGCGGCTGCCGGTGAGGCATCTTGATCTGCCGTGGTTCGCTTCCGTCCACAATGGTATTCGGGTCGAGAAGTATCCGTTTTTCCCTGAGCCGGGCGAATACCTTGCGTTCGTGGGCAGGATATCGCCGGACAAGCGCCCCGACCTGGCGGTGCAGGTAGCGCGGGAAACCGGCCTGCCCCTCAAGGTGGGCGCGGCCGTCCACTCCGTCGACCTTGAGTATTGGCGGGACGAGATCAACCCGCTCTTCCGCGCGAACGATGTTGAGTTTCTTGGCGAGATCAACGACGAGGAGAAGGCCGTACTCTTCGGGGGTGCGCTCGCTACGCTCTTCCCCAGTGACTGGCCGGAACCGTTCGGCATTGTTATGCCGGAGAGCATGGCCACGGGCACGCCGGTCATCGCGCTCGACCGCGGTGCCGCGCGCGAGGTCGTCGAGCCTGGGGTGAGCGGGTTCATTTGTCAGGGTGTCGAGGAGATGATCCAGGCGGTCGGCGTGGTCGGCCAACTCGACCGAGCTCTCTGCCGCAAGCAGGCGCTGCGCTTCAGCGCGGAGCGTCTCGCCGACAGCTACGAGAATGTCTATCACGCGGCCGTGGTTGAAGCTCGCAGCTCGGCTGCCGCCTGACACTGCGGTTCCGACGGAACAACCCGGAGGCCGACTGTGGCGGGATACCGCTACTTCCCGAGCCGCGACGACCTGCTCACCGCGCTGATCACCGCCATGGACCCGGAAAGCTGATCCTGGACGTGGCCGGCTCCCCGGCGCCGTATTGCTGTCAGTACGGCGCTCGCCCTCTTCACCGGGCTACTCGCGGGGCTCCCCCCAACATGCGTTGGGGGAGAGGCAGCCTCCGACCTGGGCGAGGAGATCCCGCCGAACGGACAGATCACCGAACCCGAAGTGCCGCCGGCCCCAGTCGTGGTCCACGCGCGGGTCCGCTCATCCCGCACCCAGCGGGCCGCCCGCGGCGTGAGTCCGTCGCGCCTTGATCACCGTCCGCCACTAACCCCGCTCAAGTTCGAAGAGCCCCTATGCGCCGGCGCGGAGCACGATCCGTGGCTTCAGCATGACCTGTCGCACCGGCATGCGGTCCTCGCCTTCGATCAGACCGGTGAGGATGTCGACGCAGTGCGTGGCCGCGTGGGCGATTCGCCGGTCGACTGAGGTGAAACCGAGAGCTGCGGCCAACGGTGTGTTGCCATAACCGGTCACCACCGTCGCGGGCGCGGCCGCCGCGCACGCCCGCAACGCGCCGGCCGCTAGGCTGTCGCTTCCGCAGACGATGGCGGTCGGCGGGCGGGGAGTGCCGAGTAGGTCGGCCGCGGCTCGCTCGCCGTGAGCGATGCCGTTCGTCACCCTGCGCTCAAGCCCGACCAGTTCTTCGCCTCCCTCTAACATGGATTGCGCCCAACCCGTGCGCCGCGCGCTTTCGCCGTTTGTCGCGTCGTCGGCCCGGTCGACGAAGGCGATTCGCCGATGGCCAGCCAGAAACAGGTGACGGGTTATCTCCGCGACGCCGGCACTGTCGTCGAAGTCCACCCAATGGCTATGCCTGAGGCCATCTGGCGGTCGGCCGAAGGCGACGAAGGGCACGTCGCTCTCGACTAACCATTCGGTGCGGACTTTCCAGTGCCGGGTGCTGGATAACACGAATCCGGCCGGCCGGTAAGAAGTTTGAAGATCTTTGTAGGTGTTCAGTTCGGTTGCACCGTGCATCATGAAATGGAAGCTCGACCGCTCGGCGGCCTGGACTAGACCTTCCAAAAACTGGCTGGATTCGATGCGATCCGCGTCGTGGTCAGTCTTGTCGATTAGGACTGCCAGCAGGCGCGAGCGCCCCACCCGGAGGGTGCGGGCCGCCTCATTGGGCTGATATCCCAGGGTGGCGATAGCATCAACCACCCGCTGGCGGGTTTCGTCTCGGACCAGGTGCGGCGCGTTGATGACGTTGGAGACGGTCTGTCGGGACACGCAAGCAATATCGGCGACCATGTTGATGGTTGCCCTGCGCGTTGCCACCATTTCGCCAGATTACCAGTAGCGTCGGCCGATGTGTGGACGAACTGGTCGTGGTCCGGGGCAGAGTCTCGACCAACGCATCGGCCTGCGCTTGAGCTTCCCCGCTTTGCCTGCTGCCGACTGATGCAGGGTCGGTGATAGGTGACTAATACTCCAGCCGGGGATTGTGATCACGGCTCGGTGAGGGCTTGCCGGGCGTAGTGGCTGGTCATGGCTTGTGCTTGGTGATGGCGTCTGCGGATGGGCCAGGGGAGTGGTCGCAGGGGCGGCGGGCGGTTTCGATGATCAGGATGTCAAACAGGTGGCGTAGTTCGTTGACGGTCAACGCGTTCAGCTCGGTCGGGTCGGGTTGACTGCGGTGTGTGGTGGCGGCGAGGAAGGCGTGGGCGAGGATTGCCAGGGTGGTCCAGCGGTGCCAGGACGTCCAGTGGCGGTTCTGGTGCTGGTCCAGGCCGAGTCCGGTTTCGTGGCTTGGAACGACTCTTCGATCTTCCAGCGGCGGCCGGCCACTGCGACGAGGTTGTGTAGCGGGACGGCCTCGGACGCCCGGCAGCGGTAGAAGGCCAGCTCGCCGGTGCGGCGGATCAGCAGCCAGTGGTGCCCGCCGTGCGCGTCGGCGGCGTGTGGCAGTGCGGTGAAGGACCAATCGTAGTAGCGGTGTCCCTTGGCACCTCGACCCGGGGGAGAGCCGCTGCCAGGCGGTGGCGGGAAGACCGGCGGCGTGGGCGTCGACGCGGTAGGCGCCGAGGCCGGTGACCTGATGAGAGCAGGCCACGGCCAGGACGTAGCCCCGTCGCAGCTGACGGAGCTGGGCGGCCAGGCGCGGATCGATGCCGTAGGCCTCGTCGCCGGCCACCCATCGACACGGCAGCCCGGCGGTGACCGCTGCCGTGATCATCCGAGACGCCAGCTGCGGCTCGGTCGCGAACCGCACCTGCCGCGGGATGCCCGCCTCGGCGCGGCGTTCGGCGTCGTCGCACCAGGATTTGGGCAGGTAGAGCGCCGTTTCGAGCATCGCGTGCCCAGCGTCGGTGACGTAGACGAGGTGCACGGCGACCTAAGTTCTCGATCTTCTCGGCGGTGCCTGAACACTGCCGCTGCACCCCGACGGTGCGCCGGCCCTTCTTCAGATCACCCGTCTCGTCGATGATCAGCACCGCCTCGGCGTCGCCGAAATGGTCTCCGACGAACTCGCGGACATCGGCGCGGACTTCGGCATCGTCCCACTTCACCCGGGTCAGCAGGTCCTGCACCCGTCCGGACCGGTGTCACCGGCATGCTCCGCGATCGTCCAGCAGTTCTTCCGCGGCAACGGCGCCAGCAAGCCCCGAACCAAGCCATGCATCCGACGGCGTGGGCCCGGCCTGCGGAAACGTTGCCCGACCGTCAGCATCAGGTCGTCGAACAACACCCGCCACCGCTGGGGCGTCTGCCCTGTATCCGGCAGCCACGGCTGCATCATGGTCAGGCCGTCCATTATCGACGGTGGCTGCCCTCGTTCCCGCATCGCATCGAACGGCAGCTCAGCCAAGGTCAACAATCCCGGCTGAGTGCTAACGCTCACCTGCTGCCGGTGACCCGCACCGGCGGCCGCCACCACAAAGGCCGTCCCCCGATGACGCTCTTGCACCGAATCAGGCCCCAGCCTGCCTGGTCGTCCGCGCGCGATTGCACGACGATACGGTCTCCGCCGCGCAGCCGGGGATTCCCCAGCGCGCGGTGGAGATCCAGCCAGCCGCCGCAGGCACCCGGTCCCGTGAACCGGTAGTCGACGTTCCCCGACGACCCTTCCGTGCCGCAGCCGAGAACCTCCAGCGGTCCTGTCGCGCCGAACCGCAACGCGACGGCCGACAACCGCTCAGGTAAGCGATCCGCTGCGACGAACTGAGGTTGGTCGACGATGATCACAGTCGCTCCGACGCGCGGATCAACCCACCACGCCAGCATGTCCAGGATCGCGGTGCCGCCACTGCAGCCCAGATGGGTGACGCCGAGTTCTTCGGTGACGGGCCAGGCTAACTCGTGCACCAGTCTGGGTAGGAGCATCGCGGTGGTGTCGCGGTCAGCGGTTGCCTGGACCAGCAACAGGGGCTGCGGCTGCCGGGGTGCGCCGAGCGCGGCGAGCGCGGCTTCGGCGATCTCGGTGCCGTCGGCGCGGACCGAGAGCATCCGCAGAACCGGCTTCGGGATGTCGATGTGCGCGGCCACCGAGCTCAGGAATTCGATTACGACTGCCGCCCAGCCGGTCCCCATCCGCTCGATGACTTGTCGCAATTCGGCAGGCGCACGTTCGGCCCACTCATCGAGGACCTCCCACAACTTTTCGGGGTCGGTCGGGAACTCCCCCACAGGCAGATACGGCGGACCGTCCTCGACGGCGACCGCCATCGCCTCGACTGTCAGCTCGCTCTCGGTCTTCATAGTTCGGGCAGGACCTCCACGACGGTTGCCTGGAAAAACGCTCCCTGGCCGACCGCGACCAGCAGACAGCGCTGGCCGGGCACCAGCCGGCCGGAGTGGTCCGCGTGCTGCAGCGCCGCCAAGGCGTCGATGCCGAACATGTGCCCCAACTCGGGAAGCAGGTCGAGATAGACCTTGTCCAGGTCAAACCGCAGCGCCCGGCAGACGTTGCGCCACATCACCGCGTTGGCCATGTGCGGCATGATCCAGTCGACGTCGCAGCGCTTGAGTGCGGCGCTTGCCAGCGCCGCGTCGATGACCTTAACCACGTTCGACGTGCTGGACGCGCCGAACTTACGCACCTCGTCTTCAGTCATCCTGGCGTTTCGGTGAAAGCGCGTGTCCCGGCCCGCGGCAGTGCCCAGAAATCGGTACCGCCCGGCGTCGCACCGCATCACGAACGCAGCCGCGGCGTCGCCACAGACCGCGTACGGGGGTATCACCCGCAGCGTGCCGGCCATTGTTCCCTGATCGCCGCCGAGAATCAGCACCGCCTCCTCGCGGGCCGCGCCGGGACGGACGAGATACCGGCGGGCGAGATCGGCTGCACG
The DNA here is from genome assembly GCF_040654475.1 of Micromonospora sp. NPDC050686. Taxonomy (NCBI): domain Bacteria; kingdom Bacillati; phylum Actinomycetota; class Actinomycetes; order Micromonosporales; family Micromonosporaceae; genus Micromonospora; species Micromonospora sp. NPDC050686. The sequence continues at coordinate 35,579 of NZ_JBFAID010000036.1, read as the reverse complement.
CAGCACCGACGTGCACCCGATCCGGGAAATCCCGTATACCGGTACGTCGGCGGCAAGGCCGAGCCGGCCACGGGCCATGGGCCCGAACTCGTCGCGGTGCCCGAATGGCTGGAGGAGCAGCGTGTGCCCATAAAGGACCATGGATGGACGGAGGTCGCCGAGTGCCTCCCGCCCGGCGTCGAGGATGAGGTCGATCATTCGATCGTCGGCAGCAAGGCGAGGACTCTTTTCGAGCTTGAGCACGCGGCTCAGCAGCCGCTGGTCGATCGCCGGACCGCGGCTGCGCGCGACCGCCTCAGCCGCCAGGTCACGCTCGGTGGGCACCCGCATCGAGATGCGCGACAGCGCGACGGCCATGCGGTTACCTCGCATCCGCTTCGCGGAGGACGAGCGAAACCCGCTGGAACCCTTGCTGGAACGGGTGCCGCTTGGGCAGCGGCTCGCCCGCCAGGCGGATGTCCGGGAATGCTCGCAGGAACTTCGGCAGGAGTGTTTCGGCCTCGGCGCGGCCCAGGGCCCAGCCGCAGCAGTAGTGTGCGCCGAGGCTGAAGCTCAGGGATCTGTTAGGAACTCGGTCCGGCCTGAACTCGTCAGGCCGGGGAAACTGGGCGGGATCCCGGTTGGCCGCCGCGACGTCGACGTCGATCAGTGCTCCGGCCGGCACAACAACGGAGCCGAGCTCGATCCGTTCTTCTGCGTTGCGGATGATGTGCGCGATAGGCGGATGCAGTCGTAGCGCCTCCTCGACGCTCGCCGCAACGGTGTTGCCGTCGAGGACCCGGCGCCGGAACTCCTGGTTGCGGACCGCCATGACCATCGCCGAGGTGAGGAAGTCACCGGTGGTGAACGTGGCGGCGATGACGAGGAACACCAGGCTCGCGATGATCTCGTCGTCGCTCAGACTCCCGTCCGCGACGAGTTCGCTGGTGAGGTCGGCGGCCGGGGCGGCGCGGCGCGCAGCGATAAGCTGCCTGAAGTACCGGTCGAGCAGGACGGCGGCGCCGTTGGCCCGATTGACCTCCGTCACCGTGTGCCACATCGCCTGCACCACCATATCCGCACGCTTTGCGATCTTCGGCCGGTCGGGCGCCGGAATCCCGATGAGCTCGGAGATGACCTCGAGCGGCAAGACGTGGGCCACCGTCGCGGCGAAGTCGATCACGTCGGCAGTGGTGCGGACCGTTGCCAGGATCCTGTCACACACGCGGTCGATGAGGGCCTGCAGCTCGCCCGCCGCCGCCGGTGTGAACCAGCTGTGCAGCCGTGACCTGATGACGCTGTGCCGGGGCGGCCCGACGAACAGGATCATGTCCTCGAAGAGTCGGAACACCGGGTAGCGCGCCCACTCGGCGGTCTCCCGGTCCGCGAGACCGGTGATGCCGGGGCGCAGACGGGCACCCCGGAGCAGGTCGGTGGCGAGCTCGAATCCAGTGACCCGGAAGTGTGCTTCGCCGACCACTTGGATCGGCCTCGCCGGGAAGCGGCCAGCCGGGGCCGTTCCAGAGCCGCGCATCGCAACGTCGCCGGGTTTCATGCGCCGCCCCATGATTCTTTGGGCGGCCAGCTCCACAGCCGCTGGACCACCGGGACCGGTGACCTGTCCAGCGCGGCCAGGGCCGCCACATAGCCGGGCGGCCCTGCAAGGTCCAGCAGATGCCAGCGACAGCCGTGCAGAGCGCCGTGCGGGCCGTGGACCTTCCCGGTTCGGCTGGCGTCGATCTTCAGGGACTGGAAGAGGGTGCCACCGGCTGCCTTGACGCACGCCTCCCGCCGGCTGAGCAGTCGGGCACAGGCCGTTCTGCGCGCCGACGCCGTGGACATGCGTTCAACCTGGCGTACCTCGTCCGGCGTGAAGTACCGCCGGGCGATGCGCTCGGCCCGCGTCACAAGCGACGTGTCCAGCACATCGACACCGATCGGCGCATCACCGCCGACCGCCACCATCGCCCAACGTCCGGAGTGGCTGAGACTCCACGAACTCCGCGAACTGCGCGGGTTCCCTGCGCCGGCACTCGCACCGTGCACCATTCCGGGCTTGCCGTGACGGCCGTCGGTCCACCGGATCCGTGCCGGGTCGGCGCCGTGATGGGCGGCGAGAATCAGCCGCGCCGCGGCATGGGAAAGCACGTAGGTTTCACGCCGGGTGCCGCGCATGTGCCGGGCGCGCTCGATCTCGGCCGCGCTCAAGAGGCGCTCTGGGTCGATGCCGGATCCTGCGCCTGACCCGATGGCCACCTGCCATACGTGCGTGCCGGCGCTCACGGCGCTGGCTCCTCCGACGGCCAGAACCGTCGGGACAGGAAACCCTGGGCGATCCGCTGTCGCTGGATGTCCGACATCCCCTCCATGAACTCGAACCCGCGCGCGTCGCGGTCGAACTTATCCATCAGCGGGTGATCGAATCGGGCGGTCGGCCCGAGCATCCGCAGCAGTGTCCTAGTCGAGTCTTCGGCGAGCCGCACGGCGGCGACCTTCGCGGCCGAGGACAGCGAGCCGTTACCCTTGCCGGCGTCGATCGACCGTGCCGCGCCATGGATCAGCGCACGAACACTGTGGATGCGGTCGTTCAGGCTCTCCAACGTCGCCGCGTCGACCGGACCGGGATTGCGGCGCTCGCCGCGGACGTAGTCGTACGCGGCCCGGGCGATTCCCAGCGCCATCGCACCAACGCCCGGGCGGAAGAGATCGAAGGTGGTAACGGCGCCGTGGAATCCCCGCCGCACAGAGCTGTGACGGCGGCCGATGATGTCGTCCTCGGTCACCTTCACGTTGTCAAAGCGCAGCTCGGACAGGCCCGCGCCGCGAAGTCCGATGGTGTGCAGTTGTTCGGCGTCGAAGCCGTCCGCGCCGGCCCGCACTCGAACCGCCTCGATACCGAGGGGACCGGTCGCGCCGGCGCGACGGCAGAACACGAAGCCGACAAAGCCACGCGCCCCGTTGCCGATGTAGCGCTTGGTGCCGTTGAGCCGGAAGCTGTCCCCGTCGGCCGACAAGGTCGTCTCCATACCCAGCGGATCGGACCCGTGCGCCGGCTCGGTGACGGCGAAGAACACCCACCGCGGTTTGTGGGCGACGGTCGCGTAGAACTCGTCGCGCTCTTGCGGGTCGAACAGCACTTCGATCAGGTACGTCGACATCGACGACCAGGGAAGGGACAGCAGAAAACCGGCGTCGGCCCACGCCAGCTCCTCCTGCGCCACGACGAACTCCGCGAAGGACCGCATGTGCACCGGCTTGCCGTTCACAGTCATCGGGTCGTCGTTGAACTCCGGCGGGAAGCCGGCCCGCAGGAGCCGGGGGTCGACCGATGCCGCCAGTTCCTCGACCGCGATGTCACCGTTGTGCAGTGGTAGGGCATTGCGCCGGATCTCCCCGGCGTACTCGCCGAACAGCCCTCGCAGCGCGTCCGGCTTGTGCTTGAGCACGGTCATCACGGTCATCGGATCCTCTTCTGGTCGATTCCTGCGTAGACCTCGCCCAGCCGGGTGATCGCGTAGGCGAGGTTCGACGGCGGCCCCACCACGTAGCCAGAGGCGCCGAACAACTTGAGGCTGGTGCGCACGGCCACGTCGACGATCTCGTCGAACCGACTCTGGATGCGGGGTATACCCGCGTCCGGGGTGTCGGCGAGCAGGTAGCGCGCCTCGGCGATCGCCGCCGCGACGTCCCCGACGGAGGCGCGTACGAGCGGCAGGGTGATGGTGGGACGGCCCTGAACCTTGCGGCCGGTTAACCGGTCGGTGGCTTGCTTGTTGAGGCGTTCCACGCCGCCCAGGCGGATCCAGGCGACGCCGGTCCACCACGGGGCCGATGATTCGCCCGAGCCCGGCCCAGACCTCGCGATGATCAGCTCGCCGGTGTCGGTGGCCTGGGTGCCGATGATCTCGCTGGACGTCGGTAACAGGTCGCGTAGCGACGGCGGAAGCATCGAGTATCCGTGCTGGCCGACCAGTGCGGTGGTGGATCTGACGCGTTGGTGCAGCTCGGCGAGCGCCTGCTCCAGGCCGTGCGCCAGGGCCGTCCCGCGACACTTTGGCAGGTCGCGGACAGCCACGAGGGTGGTGTCGGTGGTCAATTTGTGGCCTCCTAGTGGCTCATCACGATGTCGTCGCCTGCGGGCCGGGTCAGTTCGAGGAAGCTGCGGTACGACAGCGTCTGGTCCGCCTCGGCGAGCACGACTCTGTTGTGGCGCAGCTGTGGGAGCCGGCTTGCCAACGTCTCCCACACTCCGGTACAGGCATAATCACCGTCGGGTCTCCACACCTGTGCGAAGCGCGCGCCCGGCGCCGCGAAGTCCGTCTCCGTCATGCCGTTGCCCTGGATGAGGACGCTTTCCTCCGAGCCGCCTGGTGGTAGCCGGATGGCGGAGTTGCGGCTGATCGCCTCCGATCCCAGCACCAGGCCGCCACGCCGCGACAGCACCAGCGCGACGGCGCTGTCTCGCGGTACCCAAAGGCGGTCGGGGGTCTGGGGGATCAGCGCCTGTTCCATGATCAGGATGATTGCCCGCTCGACCAGTCCGAAGCGCAGATGGTTACGGACGATACGTACGGCGGTGAACGGCCCGGCCGCACCCTGGTCGCCGATGCCGATGAACCCGGGCCGCCCAGGCAGGGCCTCGTTGAACTGTGGCGCGCTGTAGTGAGTGAGCTGGCAGTCCGGCGTCGCGGTGACGAATACGACCAGGTCGAAATCACGGTCCGGGGCCAGGACGTCCAGGGCGAGACCGGCCATTTGGAAGTACGAGGCGCCGAATGCGCTCTCCGGCCATGCGTACTCACCGGTGCGGTCCTTGCGTTGGTACAGGCTGCGTACGAGGCTCTCCCGGTGGTACGCCCTTACCGTCTCGGTGATCTCGATCTGTTCGAGGGGTAACGTGACGATGCGCTCTAGACACACCGGTTCGTTTGCCCACCGATAGTCGACGGTGACCCGGCTCCGCATGAGTCACGGGTTCTTGATCGAGGCGATCGTGCAGTCGGTGAGCCCACCCAGCGTGGCGAGATGCTCCTCGGTGATGGAGTCCGGGTCGATCTCGATCTGTAGCTCATCCTCGAGCGCGATCAGTACGCCGAGCACGCCCGTCGAGTCGATCGCCAGTTCGTCGAACAGGCGCGTGTTCTCATCGACGTCCGGCAGTTCCCGGCCGAGGGTTTCCTCGAGCGCCTTGGTAACGGCGGCGACGACAACACCCCGATCGATGTCGTTCGTGGTGACGTTGTCGGATTGCAGCATTGGTCCTCCATGTGCGTGAAATCGGCACCTAGATCTGGTCGAAATCCGGCAGGAACTGCGGTGCGAGCAGGTCGTCGACGCTGTCCCGCCGGCGAACAACATGTGTTCTGCCGCGGTGGATCAGCACCTCGGCGGGATAGCCGTGGCTGAGAAAATAGACCGGTGACGCGCTAGGGCCGTACGCGCCGGCTCGGTGCACGCCGATCAGGTCGCCCGGTGCAAGGTCCGCCGGCAGCGGCACCCGCCGGCCGATCGTGTCGTTGGGGGTGCACAACGGCCCGGTGACCTGCCACGGCACGTCCTCGGCGGCACTGACCCGGCCGAGTAGGCTGATGGGGAAGTTCCGCTTGACGACCGAGCCGATGCCGACGGCCGCCATATGGTGGTTGGTGCCACCGTCGGCGACGGCGAACCGTTCGCCGAACGACTCCTTGATATACCGGACAGTGGTGATGTATGTGCCGCAGTCGGCCACCAGATAGCGCCCGAGTTCGGTGATGACCTTCGTGCCTGGGTGGTTCGCGACAAACGTGGTGACCGCGGCATTGATGCCGTCGGTGACGGCCGACAGGTCGAGATCGCGCTCGTTGTCGTGATATGCCACGCCTATGCCGCCGCCAACGTCGACAATGTCCAACGGAAAGCCGCACCGGTCCGACAGTTGCTCAGCCATCGACAGAATGCGTGCGGTGTTGTCCACGATCGCCTCCGCCGACAGAATTCGCGTACCCATGTAGACGTGGACGCCGCGGATGCGGATGGCGTCGTAGCGCGTGTTCAGGTCCTCTCTGCCGGCGACGACGGCCTGGTCGATGCCGAACTGGCGGGCTGTGCCGGCCATCGTCAGACCGCTGCGCGCGGACCGGAAGCCGGGGTTGATCCGCAGCAGGACGTCGAGGCTGCGGCCTGCGCGGCGGCACACGTCGTCGACAAGCGCCAGTTCCGGTAGCGATTCGACGATCAGCGCCCGGATCCCCGCAGCACAGCAGGCCTCGATCTCCGCCCGGCTCTTGCCTGGCCCGAGGAAGATTGTCCGATCCGTCGGTATGCCGGCGCGTTGGGCCGTTCGCAGCTCAGCCAAGGAGGAGACCTCCGCTCCAGCGCCACGCCGGCCAAGCAGGGCGCAGATCGCCATGTTCGGATTGGCTTTGAGCGAGTAGTAGATGGACACTGCCTCGTGCAAGCGGTCCCTGACAGCGTCATACCGGCCGGTCAGGACGTCGGCGTCGTAGAGATACAGCGGCGAGCCGTGCACAGCGGTGATAGCCCCGACCGGCAGGCCCTGAAACGACAGAGTGGGTGCGACGACGTCAATCACGAGAAGTCTCCAGTTCGCGCAGGCACGTCCGGACCTCGGTCTCCAGGTGTTCGAGCTCGATGGTCGTCCCGGCTACCGCAACGCCGTGCAGCCGGCCGCGGAAGTGACCGGTACGGTCCGCCAAAGCCGCGGCGGCGTTGACCGAGGCAAAGCACGTGACAAGGAAGCCGTGCCGCCACGACTGGGTCAGGTCGAGGCCGCGTAGGGCATGGCTCACCTCCTCGAAGCTGACCACTGCGGGCAGCCGGAGATCGACCTGTAGGGCGAGCCCCACCGAACCGGCATCCGCGATTCGTTCGCGGATCGGTGCGAGGTAGGTCGACATGTTGTTGCGTGCGTTGATCTCGATGACGGGGAACAGCGTGCCGTCGGCGCAGACGATCGCGTCGATGCCGACCGGACCGCAGTACCCGTGCGTCGCCAGCACCCGGCCGATCTGATCCGCGCACTCGCGCAGGCGTCGCCGGTGACACCCGTCGATCCGGGCCGGCAGCCGGTGGCCTCGGTGCGTCCGGCCCTCGGTGACCGCCTCTAGGACGAAGTCGAAGCGCATCGCGCCGTCGGCGCCGATCGTGAAGTGGTAGTTGAGGTCGGTCCGCTTGTCTTGCCACTCCTCGACGACTAGGGGCAGGCGCCCTTCTCCACCGCGGTCGGCCTGGCGCGCCAGCATGCGCACCAATCGGTTAAACTGGTCGATCCGATCGACGAGCATGATTCCCTTGCCGGACACGCCGTAGGCGTCCTTGACGGCGACCGTCGCACCAGCGGTGATCCGGCTGCGGATCGCGTCGGCGATGGCCATCAGGTCCGCGATCGTGTCGCACTCCCAGCCGGGCGGCTGCGCGATGCCTTCGGCGCGGCACAGCCGTCGGCTGAAGACCTTGCTGTTGACGGCCGTCGCGATGCCGGGACCGCTCATCGGCGGCGTCAGTCCCGTCAGTTCGCACAGCTCCGCCTCGACGCGGGAGAAACCGTGTGGAGCGAGACGTGCGCCGCTCGTGGCGATCTCGCGCAGGTGGTCGAGCAGAACCGGCGAGGCCAGAGCGTCCTCGGTGACGGAGTTCGTCGGCACATTGCCGTCGGTGGACAGAACCGACGGCAAGGTGAGGCCGGCCCGTTCCAGGCCATGGATTAGCCCGGGATCCGGCTGGGACTTTACGACAGCCCAGTCGGCGGTGTGACCGAGCAACAGCGCCAGTTCATTCGCTCCGGCGACCACCGAGGTCGCCATGTCGGTGCCGGGAGCGGGCAAAGCCGGTCCGCCGATGGACCAATGTCGTTCCACGTCGAAGTTCGCCAGGGCGACGGTGGGTGGACGGGCGGGCGAAGGATGCGCCGAGGAAGACGGCGCGCCCGCAGGCCGTAGCATGTCGCACTCCCTCCTCAGTGCCGCAAAACCATAGCGGCGAAGCCGCCGCCCATGCCGACGCTGACGACGAGGTAGTAGTCGCCGGGCCGTAGTCGTCCCTGACGTACTGCCTCTGTGTAGTTGATGAAGCCGTCCGCGGCATAGCAGTGGCCCGTGACAGGCATGTAGTCGAGCATCACCAATTCGACGGGGTAGTTCAGGCGTCGGCAGATCCGCACCCATGAAATGCGGTTGATGTTCTGCGGAAGTATCAGGGCGCACTGGTCGAGGGTGACGCCGGCGTCGTCAATCGCCTCCTGGACGACATCGACCACCTTCTCGGTGTAGAACTTTTTGAACTCGTTCAGCGATACGGACGAGTAGTTGGTTACGACGTCGCCCATATCCGGTGAGTGCATGACAGCCATCTTCAGAATCTCGTCGATGCCCGGGCTCATTCGGAATGCGTAGGACAGCAGCTGGTCACTCGGCCCATCCGCCGTTATCAGGCAGGCGGCAGAACTGTCGCCCATGATGGCGGTCTGTGGTAGGTAGAACCCCTCCACCGGGGCCAGCTCCCCGGTGACGAGTAGGGCCATGGCGTCCGGGTCCTCGTCGCGCAGCAGCCAGCCGGCGGTCCACAGCGCCAGCAGGCCGGAGGCGCAGGCGTGTTCGGTCACCGAGAACGCGACGGCGTTGCGCAGTCCCAGGCGGTCGGCCGCCGCGTGTACCGGAGCCTCCGACGCCGTTGCGGCATCACGGAACGTCCGAGCGGCGATGAAGTAGCGGACACGGTCTTCCTTGCCGGGCAGTCCTTGCAGCCGTTGCGCGGCGTCGACAAGCCGGTCGGAGTAGGTACGGTCCGGCGCCACCCGGATCTCGCGCAGACCGAGAAACTTCTCGAACAGCCGCCGATCGAACGCGCTGATGCGAAGCCGGTCACCGGCTTCCTGCACGGTCTCGGCCGTCTCCGGGATATGGCACACGACCTCGGCAAGTGACGTCACGGGATCCTCACGTCATGCAGGCCATGGGCACCCGTGGGCGCAATGGTGAGTTCGCAGTTTGATTCACGCGGGAAGTCCCCCGTCTCCGGCGCGATTCTCAACGAGTCACCTCGATTCAATACATGTCTTGCCCGTGTCATCTTGATCAGATTGCCGGTGACGCTACCCGCAGGCATGCATCGGCGTCCACCGTTCAGTGTGTGTCCATGGTGTGTTGCACGTTCGGTTCCACTTGCCGCCCAGCTAAGCGACATTTCCTAACCCGGTCAGGGCGTCGCTCGGCACCGTCTCGATCTCCTGACCCAAAGCGGATGGACGGCATGTACAGCGCGACGGACCGGCCGCTAGCGTGAGTGCATTCTTGGACCGAATCCGTCCGCACCCGACGATAGGGCGACGATGAAGATCGCGATTGTCACGGAGTCCTTCCTGCCGGACATCGGCGGCATCACGACGACCGTGGTGCGCCAGGCTGAAGCGCTGCTGGACAGGGGCCACGAGCCGGTGGTGATAGCGCCGGCACCCGCCAGCCCGTGGCCCGTCGAAGCCGAACGTTGCGTTCCCTACCCTGTGGTCTGGGTGCCCAGCCGACAGGTTTCTCGCTCGCCTGCCAGTACGCGGCTCCGGGGAGCGCGTGTCGGCCTGCCGACGCCGGCAATCTACGGCGCGCTGGCCGCCTACGCACCCGACGTGGTGTATCTGGTGAGCCCGATCGTGATGGGCGCCCGCGGCGCCCTCGACGCGCGTCGCCTCGGTATCCCGATCGTGGCCCTGTACTACACCGACCCGCACGTCATCGCGGGACCGAACCGGGTCGCCGACGTCACCGACTGGATCTGGGGCAAGCTCTGCCGGATCCACGGTCTCGCCGACGTCAATCTGGCGCCGACCGCGACCACCATGCGCGACCTGCAGGACCACAACATCCCCCGGGTACGGCTGTGGAATCCGGGCGTGGACCTGCGGTGCTTTTCACCCGAGCGGCGAAGCGAACGGCTACGGGACGCACTAGCCCCGGAGGGGGATCTCATCGTCGGGTACGTGGGCCGCCTCGCTGCCGAGAAGCAGATCGACCTCCTGGCGGACACCGCGCGGTTGCCCGGCGTCCGTCTGGTCGTCGTGGGCGACGGGCCGGACCAGGCCCGGCTGCGGTCGTTGCTACCGCAGGCGGTGTTCACCGGTAGCCGTCGCGGCAAGGCGCTGGCCCGTCTCTACGCGGGGATGGACGTCTTCGTCCACCCCGGCGGCTACGAGACCGCTGGACTGACCATCCTCGAGGCGCAGGCGAGTGGGTGCGCGGTCATCGTGCCGGCGACGGGCGGCGCGAGCGACCTCATGCAGCCGGACCACAGCGGCGTGGTGGTCCCGTCCCACGACGGAGCGTCGATCGCCGACGCCGTCGCGAAGCTGGCCGCGGACCGCGAACTGCTCGCGCGGATGCGCACCAACGCGCTCCGGTACGCTGCCCGGCATGGCTGGCAGACGTCGACGGATCAGCTCGTTGAGCATTTCCGCGCCGCCGCGGCGTGTCACTGATCCCGTCCGCCGTCACCGGTAGGCACGGGCCTGCAGGTTGAACTGCTCTGCGTAGGTGCCGCCACGGTCCATCAGCTCCCCATGGGTCCCCACCTCGACCAGCCTGCCGTCATCGAGCACGAGGATCAGGTCTGCCATAGCCACCGTGGAGAAGCGGTGCGAGATGATGACCGTGACCGTTCCCCGCTGCCGGTTCGCGGACGCTGACTGGGCGAGCCGGTCGAACAGTTCCTGCTCGGTCTCCGGGTCCAGTGCTGCCGTCGGCTCGTCGAAGACCGCGAGGAGCGGCTGGCGCCGCATCTGCCCGCGGCCCAGCGCCACCTGTTGCCACTGCCCGCCCGACAGCTCGACCCCGTGGTGCCAGCGTGAGCCGAGCCGGGTGTCCAGCCCCGCGGGCAAGTCGTCGACAAGGGAAGTCGCCCCAGCGCGGTGCAGCGCCGCGTACACCGCGGAATCGTCACCGGCCTGCGCCAGATCACCGATGCCGACGGCCTCGCGTGCCACGAACTCGAAGCGGATGTGGTCCTGAAACGCGGCGGTGATCCGGGTACGCCAGTCGTCCGGGTCGAGCCGAGTGAGATCGACACCGTCCAGTGCGATGTGTCCGACTGTCGGCCGCAGAAAGCCGAGGAGCAGCTTGACGAGTGTGGTCTTCCCCGCGCCGTTGGGCCCTACCAGCGCCACGGTGGCGCCTGGGGGTAGCAGCACGCGAACGTTGTCGAGGACGGGCCGGGCGGCGCCAGGGTACTGGAACGACACGCCGTTCAGGTCGATTCCCCGGCGCAACCGGGCGGGGGCGGGCACCGCAGGTTCGGCGCTCTGCTCGACGGCTCCCGAGCCAGTCTTCCCATCTCCGGTGTTGCCAGGTCGGCCGGCGTACCGGCGCAGCCAGTCGACTCGCATGCCGGTTCGCGCGGCGAGGATGAGCTGAATGGTGGTCTGCACCAGCCCGCCGATCGAGCCGCCGAGGGTGGCACCCAAGCCGACGACGAGTAACACGTCTCCGCCGGTCGCGTCGCCGCCCGAGGCGAGGGCAACCGTGAAGGCGATGCCGATCAGCATTCCGACTGTCGAGATGAGGCCCTCACGCAGGTCCAGACGTGCGGCCTTCCATTGCGCCCGGTTGCGCTCCGCGACGACGACCCGGCCGACGTCCAGGTGTCTTCGTCGCAGTGCTCTGGTGCTCGCGAACACGCGGAGCTCCTTGGCCGACGCGGGCGAAGTGGCGACGCCGAACAGGTGACGGCGTAGCCGTTCCTGTTCGCTGGTCGCTTCATGTGCCCTGATCTGATGCATGCTGGCGCGATGCGCAAACATGATCGACAGGACGGCGAACAGGGGGAACGTGAGCAGCAGCGGATGAACCCGGCCCATCAGCACGCCGATCAGTACCAGCGAGACGAACGAACGGACCCACGTGGCGGTGAGGCTGACGCCGTTGCTCAGCGTCCACCGGTCCTCACGGATACGGTGCGTCTGGTTGAGGTACTCGGGGTGCTCGAAGTGACCGAGATCGGTGGCGCCGCCCATGAGGTGCATGAGTTCGCGATCGGCCAGGCGGTTGGTCCATTCCTGCAGCCCGAACGCCGCCCGGGTGTAATAGAAGATCAGCAGCACTATGACCGCCACACCCGCGCCGACGCCGACGCCGGCGCGGTATGCGGAAGCGGCGTCACCGCTGATCACTGCGTCCAGGCACAGCTTCGTGGCGTAAAGGGTCGCGGGCGGAACCACAGCGAGGCCGACGGCGAGCAGCAGTTGGGCGATGGCCAGCCCGCGGGCGGCGCGGAAGCCGAACCCGGCCGCGATGGCGTATCCACGGGCCAGTTCCCGTACGCGTTCGGGCATCCGGCTCACCTCTCCTCGGGCATGGCGGTATTCCCAGCGGTATCGACGCTGACCCGGCGGGCCTGCAGCGAGAACGACCGGCTGTACAGGCCGCCCGACGCCATCAGCTGCTCGTGACTGCCCAGTTCGCAGATTCGTCCGCCGTCGAGCACCGCGATGAAGTCGGCCCGGCGCACGGTGGAGTAACGGTGCGAGATGAGGATGGTCGTCAGACCGGCGGTGATGTCGAGGAACCGCTCATAGAGCCCGGCCTCGGCGCGCACGTCCAGCGCGGCCGCCGGTTCGTCGAGGATCAACACCTTTGCCCCGGCCTCGACCGCGAACAGGGCGCGAGCCAGAGCTAGCCGTTGCTGCTGGCCGCCGGACAGATCGATGCCCGTGTGGTATTCGCTGGACACCACGCTGTCCAGCCCGTCCGGCAGGGACTCGACGAACTGCCGAATTCCCAGCCGATCGCACACTGCCCAAACCTTCGCCTCGTCGGTGGCCATCTCCGGGGCGCCCAACGTGATGTTCTCGCGCACCGACAGGTGATAGCGGGTGAAGTCCTGGAACAGGACGGACACGTGCCGCCGCCAGGAGACCGGATCGACCTCGGCGAGGTCGAGGCCGTCCACCTCAATCCGGCCGGCGCACGGCTGGTAGAACCCGCACAGCAGCTTGATGAGGCTTGTCTTGCCCGCCCCGTTGCGTCCGACAATCGCCAGTGATGACCCGGCAGGCACCCGCAGGGTCACACCGTCCAAAGTCGGCCGGCTGGCGCCCGGATAGACGAACGACACGTTGTCGAAGACCAGACCGACACGAGGCGCGTCGTCCGCCAGCGATGCGACTGCCGGCGGCGCAGCCTCATCGGCGAGGGCCGCGTCCAGGGCCAGCATGCGGGGGACCGACACCGCCGCCAGCGCGACGAAAACGTTGGCGTCGTCGAAAGCGCGAAACTCGGCAACGCTGCGGCAGGCCAGCATGTACACGCCCAGCGCACCGAACCCGATCGTCCCGGCAAGCCCAGCCTGCACCAGCTCGATCAGGGTAAGGATGAACAGCGCGGCGACGTAGGCGCTGCATCCCCAGGCGATCCGCTTACGCATCCGCCGGGTCTGTCGGAGCGGCGCCATGCTGGCGTCCCAAGCAGCGTCGAAACGATCCAGGATCCAGTGCAGTAAGCGCCAGATCCTGATCTCCTTTGCCGGCGCGCCGGTGATTGCCAGGTCGCGCAGGTACTCGGCCTCCGCAAAGTCAGCCGACCTGTCGTAGGTCGCCCGCCCAATGCGCACGTACTCCGCCTGCATCAACCCAACCAGAACGGGCCAGCTCACGAGCCACAGGAGCCCGACCCACCACGAGAAGGTGACCAGCACGGCCGACGCAATGAGTGCCGTTATCCAGGACGGCACGAGGTCGGCCAGGCCGTGCACCGCGCGTTCCGGGCGGTTGAGGTCCAGGCCCAGCCGCCGGGCAACGCGCAGGGAGGCAAGTACCTCGTCGCTCTCGACGTGCCCGATGCCGGTCGGCCGGCCCACTGCGGCGATCAGCCGGTCCTGCAAATACAGCTCGAGGTCACGGCCGATCACGGTGGCCAGGGTGGCGAGCAGAGTGGCGACCAGGCGCGCCGACAGCATGAGCACCGCCACCGCCACCAGCAGACCCAGAGTGAACCGGCCCGGTGCGGAATCCAGTCCGCGGCCGACGGTCGCCGGTATCGAGCCGACCAGCATTCCCATCGCGACAACGGCGGCGATCGGCAGCACGGCGGCGACAGCGCACCCGGCGGCGAACAGCACGCTGCGGGCGCGGCCGAGCCGGGGCAGCAAACGCACGACCGCAGCGAGGCCGCGCAAGGACGCGGCCAAGGACACGTGCGCCGCCCCGTGTGGGTCCCCGATCGTCTGTCCGGCCGGACTGTCAGCTGCCATGGTCAGTGTCCACCATCCCTGACGTGGCCGCTCCGCGGCCGGCTCGGCATTGCTGCGTAAGGTCGTGGTCAACGGGTCGCCGGTCCAGTCCGCGATCATCCATGGCGCACCGTCTGCCTGGTGTCCACGGCGGCTCGTAGATGGCCCACCAGCTCGGCCGCCGCGGCGACCCAGCTCCTGGTCACAGCAGCCGCGCGCGCGGCTGCACCCAGGCGCGCGGCGGTGTGCCGGTCGCTGGCGAGTTCCGCGATCGCCTGGGTGAAGGCCCCTTCGTCGTGCGAAGAGACCAGCCGGCCGGTGACGCCGTCGCGCACGACGCAGGCGGCACCGCCGGCATCCGGCACCACTACCGCGCAGCCGCTGGCCTGTGCCTCGCGCACGGTTAGGCCGAAGGTCTCGTACGCCCCGGTGTGCACGAAGACGTCCAGCGAGGCGTAGAGCCGGGCCAGCGCCGTGCCCCGCCGGACGCCCGGGAAGCGGGCGCCGGCGAGGACCTCGCGCAGGCGGGACGCGTCCGGTCCCCGGCCGACCACCAGCAGCCGCACCCCGGGTAGCCGCGCGACTCCGGCGAGCAGATCCACCTGCTTCTCGGTTGCCAGCCTTCCCACGTACGCGACGATCAGCTCGCCGCTGGGGGCGATGGCGGCGCGTAGCCGGTCGCTGCGCCGCTTGGGCGAGAAGGCGACCGTGTCAACGCCGGGCTCCCAGATCTCGACCCGACCGGCTGGCTGCCCGGCGAGGTGCCTGGTGAGTTCTGCGGCCGCGGCCTGTGTCTGAGCCAGATTGACGTCGGCCATGCCGTGCACGGCGGCCAGCTGCAGCCGTGCCTTACGCCGAGTCTCCGTGGACGCGCCAGTACCCGCGATCATCTCGATGTCGGTGCAGTACACGGCACCCGCGGTGATTCCGAGGTGCCGCGCCTCGGCCAGCGCCCGACCACCCATCAGATACGGGCCGACCGCGACCAGCGCGTCCGGGCGATGTGCCCGCAGTGCCTGCCCGATCGCGGGCGTCGGCAGGCCGAGGCGCAACGGCCTGTTGCGCGGCCACGGCCTGCTCGCCATCCACTCCACCCGGTACGGCAGCCGATTGCTCGCCCGGATGCCATCGTCTGCAGGCGCGGGCGCAACGACCGTGACGTCGTGGCCGAGACGCACCAGACTTTCGGCCGTAGCCGCCGCAGTCCTGACCACGCCGTTCACATCCGGATGGAACGATTCCGCAACGACAGTGATCTTCACATCGATTCCTGCCTTCGTCCGCACTCGACTGCCGACGGTACCTCCTGCGGAATGTTTCGCGGGTGTCCGGCAACGCAACCTGGCGCATTCTCGTCATCCGACCGGACCGCCGTGGAACCGGTCCAGGCGCGTCGCGGCCAGATGCCAAGTGTGCGACCGAAGCGCTCTGGTCGGCGAGCTGTTCGGTGGCGGTTTCCCGATGCAAGGCTGATAGCCTGCCGCCCTGTGCCCGCGACATCTGCCCGGCGCCACCCGATCGGTTGGCCCGTAGGGCATCCTGCGGCCACCCATCCATCCCGACACGTCTGGACGTGCGCGATGACCGGCGAAACCCGTGTGCCCCGCGATGGCGTCAGCGGCCGGAGCAGGGCCCTGCACGAGTGGTTCCTTCGCGGGCTACGGCTCGCTCCGGACGGAGAGGCCGTGCGGATCGCCGGCCGTGGCATCACCTATAGGCGCCTGCACGAACAGGCGCTTGGGTTGGCGGGCGGCCTGCTCGCTGGCGGCAGGCGCCCCCGCCGGGTCGGCCTGCTGGCCGCGCGCAGTGAGCAGGCGTACGCCGGTATGCTCGCGGCGCTGTACGCCGGCGCCGCGGTGGTTCCGCTTAGTCCTCGGTTCCCAGCGGAGCGCACCCGACAGATGGCGGCCGCCGCCGAGGTGGACGCCCTTATCGTCGATGCTCGCGGCGCCCGGACCGGGCCGGTGCTCGCCGACGAGCTCGGCAGGATTCCGGTCGTTTACGAGCCGGCCGCGGTGTCGCTCGCGCAACCGTTGGTGCCGGCGCCCGACGACATCGCGTACATCCTGTTCACCTCCGGGTCGACCGGGCGCCCGAAGGGTGTCCCGGTGCTGCACCGCAATGTCGACGCGTACTTGCACGTGGTGTGCGACCGGTACCGCTTTACCCCGCAGGACGTTTTCTCGCAGACCTTCGACCTCACGTTCGACCTCGCGATATTCGATCTGTTTGCCGGGTGGGGCTCGGGCGGAACCGTGGTGTGCGTCCCTCCTGCAGCGCTGGCGAAACTGCCTGAGGTGATCGCCACGAACGGGATCACGGTTTGGTTCTCGGCTCCGAGCGTCATCTCCCTCGTCCGGCGGCTGCACGGCCTGGCGCACGCAGACCTCCCGACACTGCGGTGGAGCCTGTTCTGCGGTGAGCCTCTACTCGCGAGTGATGCGGCCGTATGGCAGGCCGCGGCTCCACGGTCTACCGTCGAGAACCTCTACGGCCCGACCGAGTTGACCATTTCCTGCAGCGTGCACAGGTGGGACCCGGCGACCTCTCCAGACCGTTGCGTTAACGACATCGTTCCGATCGGCCGCGTGCACCCGGGGATGCGTTACCGCCTTGAGGAGACCGGGGAACTGTGCATCACCGGCGACCAGATGTTTCCGGGCTACCTCGACCCAGCCGACGACGCCTCCCGGTTCCTCGATGCCGACGGACAGCGCTGGTACCGCACCGGCGACCTGGCTCGGCGCATCGACGGCGACGAACTCGCCTACCTCGGGCGTGCGGACAGCCAGGTGAAGATCAGGGGTGTACGGGTAGAGCTTGCGGAGATCGAGTGGGCCCTCCGCCGGGTCACCGGTGTCACCGATGCCGCCGCAGTGGAGGCGGACGGGGAACTCGTCGTCTTTTGCCTCGGCGAGCGCCGGTCGGCCGTGCAGGTCGCGGCGGAGGTGGCCGATATCTTGCCGCAACAGCTGGTACCGCGGTACGTCGTGCACGTCGACGAGTTCCCGTTGAACGCCAACCGCAAGATAGACCGCAAGGAGCTAAAGGCGCGCGCGGTCAATCACGTCGGTGCGGCCCGGCCGAGAACGGCACCGGTGCCCGGTCGGGCGTTCGTTCCGGGTCCTGCCCAGGGTGCTGCACCGGAGGACATCCCAGGTGTCGCGTCAGCCGACGGGCCAGCAAGCCCACGGATGCCGACGTCTTAGAGTCGCCCCGGAAGCAGCCGGTGCAGTCGTCCCACTCGAGCCCGTCCAGGCGGCGGACGCTGTGCTCAAGCGACCGCCGGCCAGCACGTAGACCGATGCGGCAATACGTCAAGGCACCCGCGTGCCTCGGCGTACGACAGGCCGTTGCTGCTCAACGCTCACCCGGCTTGCGCACAACCTGTCGCCTCTTCTCCGGGTCAGCGCAGACCGACCCGAGGTGGCCGTCCAACTGCATGCGCCGGGCGGTTGGACAGCGTCCGGTCCAGGGGCCGTGGCCTGGTCGTGTGCGGGATGGCTGATCTGGGTGGTTGAGCAAGCGCACAAGGTACACATAGGACACCAGAGACGCCTCGGGATTGTGAGGTGTATAACCACGCGATCCCGGAAAGCCGCACCCGCCGGCGCCATCATCATCACCGAACGTGCCACCCACGACCGGCCGAGGCAACCGCCTCGGCCGGGTGACCGACGGTGAACATCAGAGACAACGGAAAGCTCAGCGGAGGTGGAGGCGTCATGATCTGACGGATCGAGGTCGATGGCAAGCCCCTGCGGTGGGTCGGGAGCCGAGGTGCAAGCCTCTGCCGTCGCGCGTCACGTACGGCGATGCTCATCGCCAAGTGGCCGAGCCGGCCGGCGCCACAGAGGTGAACCAGGCGGCGGCGCTGCTGAACTCGGTGCGGTCACCGGCATGCTCATCACGGCCGACGCTACGCATCCCGGCGCGGGCACCGCGAAGTGCTGCTCACCGATTGCAGCCCCTCCGCTGATCATCCAACGTGGACTGTCGGATTGTCCAGTTGCACCAGTGCGACCCGTCGGCCAGGATATCGATCAGCTGCAGTGACCGCAGGTAGGACAGGCGTGGAGACGCCCGGTTCCGGCGCCGCATTCACCGTGCTGATATCGGCACGAACCGGCGTCGACGCGCGTCCTCGGGCATCGCTGTGCCCTCACATGCCTCGTGCCAGCGGCCAAACTTCGCCACGGGGGTGAAAGTGACACAGCACATGACAGCGGCCGCATCGCCGGCCGTCGCGTCCACTGCCTGTCGCCGGAGAGTCCAAGCCGCCGACGGCAGGCACGCACCACCGGACCGGGAGGAAACAACGCGGGACGGTAGCCTCATTCACAGGGTACCGATCGACGCGCTTCTCCAGGCCCGCTCACCACGCGTGCACGGTGAGGACACCGCACACACCCGGGTCCTAGCAGAGACGGACGCCGCTCTGCCGCCCATCCTCGTTCAGCGCGGCACCATGCGGATCATCGATGGTACGCACCGGGTAAGGGCCGCCCAGCTCAGAGGCGAGACCGAGATCGAGGCACGGTTCTTCGACGGCTCCGAGATGGAGGCGTTCCTCATCGCCGTGCGGGAGAACATCGCCCACGGCCTGCCGCTCACGTTCGCCGACCGGCATGCCGCCGCGACCCAGCTGATGAGTTACCACCCCGAGTGGTCCGACCGAGCCCTCGCCGAGGCGACGGGCCTCAGCGCGGCGACGATCCGGAGTATCCGCGACCGTACGCCGGCCTCGCGCGTCGCCGGTGGGGACAGGCGCATCGGCCGCGACGGGCGAGTACGGCCCCTCAACGCCGCCGAGGGCCGGCAACGTGCCCGCGAAATCATGCTCGACTCTCCGAACGCCTCGCTACGGCAGGTCGCCAGGACGGCCGGGATTTCACCTACGACCGTCAAGGACGTTCGCGACCGGATGATGCGCGGCGACGCAGGCGCGCAGCCCGCCCGGCCACGTTCGAAGGGCCAGCCGCAAACCGAGGAGCGCGGATTCGACATTGAGTCGGCGCTGCGCAATCTCAGCAACGACCCGTCCGTGCGCCTGACCCACTCAGGCCGTCGCGCGCTGCGCTGGCTATGGGCTCACGTGGTCCGACGGCACGAGCTGCGCGCGATGAGCGCCGAACTGCCTCCGCACGCCACATACATCCTGATGCAGGTTGCGCAGCAGTGCGCCGCGGAATGGAGCCAGCTAGCGGACGGTCTCGAAACCGAGAAAATGTCACCGGCCGCCGTTCGCAGCTGAATGCGCTTACCTCGCACGACCTCATCACAGGGCTCGTCCCGTACCGGGCGCACCCGCTCAGGCGTGTGCCACGCTGCCGCCACAGGGGAGAGGAACCGCGACGATGCGCATCCATGACAGGACCCTGCTCCAGTGGCTGCAGCAACCGGTCCCGGACCGTGGTGTGTACTTCGGGGCGCCCGGCGACAACTGGGACCACTGGTCCTATCTTCGGCTCGCCGACCTGGTACACCGCTATGCCGGCGGCCTCGTCGAACGCGGAACGCGTGCCGGCGATGTGGTCGTGGTGGTCGCTCGGTCGGGTCCCGCGTTTGTGGCCGCGATGTTCGGCGCGATGGTGGCCGGCGCGACCGCGTGCGCGATCGCGCCGCGCTTCGGCTACCAACGCGGCGAGGACTATGAACGCCATCTCACGCACGTTCTCGGCCGGGCGGGGCCGGCCGTCACTGTGGTCGACACTGACTCGCAGAAACCGGTGCAGCAAGCGCTGCACCGGACGGGCCTCGCCGCGCCGGTCCTGTGCGACGAGCTCGGCAGCGGGGCACCCATCGCTGCACCGCGCCCACCCGCCGATGTCCCCCTACTTCAGTTCACCTCCGGGTCTAGCGGATACGCACGGGGTGTCCTGATCTCCCACCGAGCGCTTGAGAGCAACCTAGCGGCGATCCGCGACTGGCTTCGGCTCCGCGAGGGTGACGCCGGGCTGAGCTGGCTTCCGGTCCATCACGACATGGGACTGATCGGCAACCTGATCAGCGTGTGCGTGGCAGGTATCGACTGGTGGTGCATGCAGCCAGACGATTTCATCCGTACGCCGTTGCGGTTCCTGCGCTGCATCAGCGAGCGGCGGATCGATATCACGTCCATGCCGAACTTCGGGCTGGCGTATCTGCTTCGCAGGGTATCGCCGGATCAGCTGGAGGACCTGCGGTTCGACTCGCTGCGCGCGGTCATCCTAGGTGCCGAACGCGTTGATCCGCGCCTGCTGGAGCGCTTCGAAGCGCTGTTCTCCCCGTACGGTCTCGACCGGCGGGCGTTGCTTCCCGCGTTCGGTCAGGCGGAGGCAACGTTGGCGGTCACGGGCCTGCCCCTCGGACGCGGGTGGACGACAGCGCGTCCGCAGGGTGTACGACCGGGAGTCGCAGACGTGGTCGGCTGCGGTCAGCCACTGTCGGGAATGTCGATTGCGATCGTCGACGACCGCGACGAGCAGGTATCCGATGGCGTGGTTGGGGAAATCGTTGTCGAGGGGACGTCCCTGGCGGCCGGATATGCGGCGGAACGTGGCCCTAACGACGGTTCGGAACGCGGCTCGGGTTCAGGCACCCGGATCAACGGCGGACGGCTGCACACCGGCGACGCGGGGTTCATCCAAGATCGTGAGTTGTTCGTGCTGGGCAGGCTAGGCGACGGCCTGAAGGTGCGCGGTCGGATGGTCTTCGCCGAAAGCATCGAGCTCGAGCTGGCAGCGCGCGGAATCGCGGAGCGTCGGGCCGTGGCGTTGCTCGGGATTCGTGACGGTGTCCCGACAGCGGCGGTCGTAATCGATGCACCGGACCCGAAGTGCACAGCAACGGTCCGCGAGGTACTCATAGAACGTGTCGGTGACGCCGCGCTGTACTTGATCTGCGTGCCTCGGGGACGGCTCGCGGTCACCTCCAGTGGCAAACCACGGCGCCGCGTCATGTGGCGGGCGCTATGCGACGGCTCTCTGGACGGCGACATCGTCGACATCAACGCGGCACCGGCGGCCGCCCTCCAAAGGGCGGTGGTGATGGAATGAGACATCCGCTGGCAACCTCATGCGGCGGGCGCGAGATGTCGTTGTTGGTTGGTGTTCTGGATCGTCTCGTCGTAGGTGATGCCGAGGCGCGGGCAGGGCCACCGGATTTGCAACCAGCGGTTTCCCGGGGCATGCGGGGCGGCGTGGTGACTCTTGCCCGCGGCGATCTTGGCGTCGTAGCAGGCGCGGACCCACGTCGAGCGGCGCAAGGCCCACTGCTGCGCGGCGTTGCCGAGATTGCTGTTGCAGGCCAGCCTGCGGGCCCCGACGTACTCACTGCGGCTAGATCATCTGGTGGCAGGGGCGGTGCCGGCATGGCATTGCAGGGCGTTCGGGCTGGTGAGCTGCTCGGCGTGTTGGCCGATCTCACCGGCGAGCCCGGCGACGAGACGATCACCCGGGCCACGCATGCTCAGATAGATCTTGCCTGGCTGGGGATACGTGGGCTGCTTAGCCCGGGGGCTTCCGAGCGGCAGTTCGCCTATGCGCCGCCGCCAGGCGCGGCGCTAGGTGCGCAGCAGCAACTGCGCGGCGGTCAGCCGTATGGTGCAGGCCTTGGCTCGGGCAAGCTCGGGCAGCCGGGGTTCGGCCGCCCCCTTACCCGGATGGTCCGATGCGACATCGTGAGGGTTCTCGGCCCAGTCCAGGCCGACTCCCAGCTCCGCAACCTTCCTTCACCCCGACGATCTAGGTCAGTGGGGGCGCCGCGCCATGTTGATGGACCAGTCCTTGCAGGACGACAGCCTCGAAGGCGTCCAACCTTCCACCGGCCACACCGACGACGCCGTCTCATCTCAGTCCTCCCGCAAGCCACGCCACTGTTCCGCGGGGGTCCCGATGACGAAAGAGGATCAGACCTCAGTCGCTCGGCGAGCGGTTCGTCGGCCACTTCGGCGGCCCCCTTGCGCGGCTACACCGAGGACTACCCGCTGGAGCGGGTGTACCGCGACGCCGGCTCGCCCGCATCACCGGTGGCACCGACCAGATGCTGCGAACGGTCATCTGCGCGCGCACCTCGACGTGCGGGATCTCGCCGCGTCCGTAACGCTGAGGAGATCACCGAACGGCACGTAGCTGTCCAATCGAGTATCCGCGAGAAGGGACGATGGTGGACTCCATTGCAACTGCCCAGATCCGTGCAGATCAGGTTCCGGCTTTGATACATCAGGTGGTGCGCCGGATCTCCCCTCTGGACCCGCGGGCAGTGGGGGATACGCTCCGCCTGTCCGAGGACTTGGGCTACGACTCGCTCGCGCTCGCCGAACTCAGCTTCACCCTGGAGGACCTGTTCGGGCTGAGCACCCTGACGCCGGACCGAGTCCTGACGATCGACGAAGTGCGCGACGTCGTCTCCCTCATCGAGCAGGCCCTCGCAGACGACCGCGCTCACCTGCCTGCCCGGTCGGACGTTGAAAAGCTGTTCAAGCGCAACCGCGCCGTTTCACTTCCGCCGGGATGAGTCCGACCGACTATTGGCGTGTCCAGAAAGTCGGACGATGGGAAGGCGTGCGCGACGATGACAAGAGTGGCGAACCGGAAGCCCTCGGACACCGACGGCTTGTCGAGCAGGATCCCGCTGCTCACCAGGGGGTCCTGGCGCACTATTTGGTGGCGCCCTTCTTATCGGCAGCATCTTGAGTTGCTTCTTAACGTCGGAAGTGCCCACAACGAGCGACCGGGGAAATGAGATGGAAGGTCAACTGAAAGTCATTCCACTAACACATAGCCAGGCAGAGTATTGGCGGGACTTTGTCGAGGCGCCGGCGGATGTGGCTCGCTTGGCAAACCTGGCACGAGTAGTGCCCGTTCCCGAAACTGCCGACGTTGGCCAGATCGCGGACGCGCTGAGGCTATTGGTGGCGCGTCATGAGGGCGTCCGCACCAGGATATCGTTCAATGAAGAGCGCGAGTCGGTCCAAGTTGTTCATCCTCCGTTCGACCCTCCAATGCCGTCGAGTGAAATGCGCCACGACACGACGGAAGGCTTGGACGAGGTCGTGAAAACGGCCACAGCGCAGCGATTCTCCAGAGATCGAGACTGGCCACTAAGGGTAACTCTTGTCACGTATCAGGGACGACTGCGGCACGTCTTGCTTATCATGCATCACCTATTTGTTGGACTGCGCGGACTTGACGCTCTTGTTGCGGACTTCAAAACTTGCCTCCGCGCCGTACGTGGCGAGATCGTGGCTGATTCTCTTCCAAAGCCGAACCAACCGGCTGATCGCACATGGCGGGAGGTGTCGCCCTCCGGTCGCAACACGGCTAAACGGTCAGCGCTTCACCAGAAGGAGTTGTTGAAGCGGTTGCCCAACGTGTCTTTCCCGTACCACCGGACCGCCGGTTCGGGCGAGGTGTGGACCGTGATGTTGTCACCCGCCCTGGCATTGGCGGCTCGTATTGTAGGGCGCAATCTTCACCTTTCTTCGACAGCGGTTACACTCGGCGCATTGAGTATGATGATGAGTGCTTACACGGATCATGTCTTGGGCGTGGAGGTTATCAACGATAAAGGGCCACTCCAAAGTGCGCGACCGCTCGTAGACTACAGCTTGGCCAAATCGCATCTGATAATTGAGCCGAGCGACGTCGCGACAGCCTCCGAAGCAATGATCGGTTGCCGTCGGAAGCTTCTGAAAGGGCTGGTGCACGCAAATTACAATCCATACACATTCTTGGAGTCCCGGGCGGAGGTATTTCGTCATCGTCGTACGAAAATCCGGCCAGAGATCATTTTTAACTGCCTCTTGAACAGGCTCGACAAAATCGATTTTCCAGATCGACCGACGGTGACGCCCGCAGAACTGTTGGACCGCACCATACTGCATCCAATCGAACCTGATGAACATCCGACGAAGGGGGACTTTCGAGTCAATCTCGGTGTGGCGACCGATTTCCACACGTGGGAACCTGTCAGTGTTGACGGCTACCCTATAATGCGCCTGTCGGTGCGGGTAGACGCTGACATGATGGGCGCCGGCGACGTTAGGAGGCTGCTGCTCGGCATCGAGCAAATGATTTGCCGACTCGCGCTTGGCAAGGACACGACGCGGGCTGACGTTGTGGAAACCGCCCGCGTTCTCGGATGGCCGCGACAGGCAGACTGGGAATATCTTGACGACGGCAGGTGGGTGGATCTCGTTAGCACGCAACATATGCTTCTATCCCATCCCGCAGTCACCTCGGCGCGCTTGCTGGTCGAGACGAGGAACTCGCCACAATTGGTCGCAAGGGTTGAAGCCGACCCAGCAGGCCTGGACGTGGAAGCGTTACGTATCTATTGCCTTAGTCGACTCGACGTCCCCGGCGTTGTGGCACCAGATGTTTTCGTCATCAGCCCCTCGGCTCGCGGTTCGGGCGGGGGTCAGGTATCCCAAGGCGGCGACCAGAATCTAGCCGCCAGGGATGCGCTGGCGAGAGAGATCGCGGTTGTGAATGCCCTCGAGTTCGTGGATCCGGAACTTGACTATGTTGCCGCTGGCGGCCGCGCTCAAGTCGTTCCGGCGATGCAATTGCGCCTTGCCGCTTCTGGATGGCGTGGACTGAGCTATATCGACTTGTTTAGCCCGAAGCCGATCCGTGATGTGGCCACCCGATTGCAGAGGTTGAAGGGCTGAGGTCTACCTGTTACTCCAGCCGGGGATTGCTGTGTCACTGCGTACATGGGCAACTGCTGGTCGCGGGACGATGAGGTCGTGGAGCGGCGGGCGGCTCTGCGCGATGCACGGACCCGCCCCTCGGGCAGGACGCGCCGCGCATCACCTTGCCGTCAACAGCGATGACCCGCCGCGCGACCGGCGGCACATTGGTAGTCAAGAGCCCAGCCAGGCGGCCAGGACCGCCGTCAACGTCTCGGCGTCGACGCTGACCAGCAGCCGCCACAGCGTCGTCAGCGCCGATACCGGACCGACGAACCCGAGCCTGCCCAGGCTGGCGGATCGAGATCGTCGGCCTAGTCGGCGTTCGCGGCGAACGTGGAAGCCCTGGCCATCACCGCACACACCGTGACCGCGAGCACACTTGCCCAGGGGGATACCGGACCCCTCGCGGGTCACGCGGGTCAGGAACCCGCGCCAGAGCCGTCAACAGGCCATATGCCTCACCGCCAGCCGGCCGGGTGGCCGGGGCGCGCGGGCGTGCCGACGGATCACGTCGAACAGCGACGATGACATGCGCGGGTGTGGTCCTTATCGGGGTTATGTCGTCTCAGCAACTCCATGTCCAGCGACGGACCGCACCTGTCCTTCGTAACCTCCACTCAGGCCGTCGACACCGCATACGCCTAGGTCAGAAAGCTCTCAGGCGACTACGCGACGCCCCTCACCCACGCCGGTCTGACCTCGAACCCGACTCAACCTGACCATTCACGATCTGTAGCAGTTGAACGGGCCGGCCAACATTGACAGCCGCCACGCCTGCGGCTTGACTGAACGTCAGTCCCTACTCCCTTCTCCATTCGGAGGAAGCGATGCGTGGACGTGTGGCTCCGAGGATTGGATCCGCTTCTCGCCGTAGCAATTCCCGTGTCCGGATCGCTCGTGCTGCCCGGCGGTGGCGCCGTCGCTCAAATGCAACCGCAGAGCCCGATTTCGCGAGCTCAATACTGTCTACTTCCCAGCCGTTTCGGAACACTACTTGAAATACGCTGACCGCCGACTGCTGATCCTGAGGACTTGAGGTTGTCGATGAAGATCGCGATTCTCGCACCGTTGAGCAACCCCGTGCCGCCCGAGCTCTATGGCGGGACCGAACGGGTCGTGAGTACATTGACAGAAGAACTGGTGCGACGGGGACACGACGTAACGCTTTTTGCCAGCGGCGACAGCCGCACCGCGGCACGGCTGGTGCCGATGTGCGAGAAGGCGCTCTGGAAGGTCGCCGATCAGGGTGCGGACCGCCTGGCCCGGACCGGGATGTTGGCTATGTTGAGCGACGTGTACCGCCGGGCCGACGAGTTCGACGTGATCCACGCGCACATCGACGAGGAGTACGCCCTGGCGTTCGCGCGGCTCTCCCGTACGCCGACCGTGCTGACCCTGCACGGCCGGCTGGACATCAACCCGCACCCGTGGGAGTGCGAACGGCTCCAGGTCGCGTCACTGGTGAGCGTCAGCATGGCTCAGCGTCTGCCGCTGCGCCATCTCGACCTGCCCTGGGTTGGTGTTGTCCACAACGGAATCCAAATCGAGAGATACCCCTTCTTTCCCGAGCCGGGGGAGTACCTCGCGTTCGTCGGCCGGATCACCCCAGACAAGCGGCCCGACCTGGCGGTAGAGGTAGCCCGCGCAACCGGCATGCCGCTCAAGGTGGGTGCCGCCGTCCACTCCGTCGACACCGACTACTGGCGGGACGAGATCCGGCCGCTGCTTCGCGCCAACGACGTCGAGTTCCTCGGCGAGATCAACGACGACGAGAAGGCGGAGCTCTTCGGTGGGGCACTGGCCACCCTCTTTCCCAGCGACTGGCCGGAACCGTTCGGCATGGTCATGCCGGAAAGCATGGCCACCGGCACGCCGGTGATCGCGCTTGACCGTGGCGCCGCACGTGAGGTCATCGAGCCCGGCGTGAGCGGCTTCATCTGCCGGGACGGTGCCGAGATGATCCGGGCGGTGGGCGAGGTTGGCCAGCTCGACCGCGCACTCTGCCGCAAGCAGGCCGCACGCTTCACGGCGCAGCGTCTCGCCGAGGACTACGAGAAGATCTACTCGGCGGCCGTGGCGACCACCCGCGTCCCGGCGGCCGCCGTCCCGTGACACTTCGATTCCTACGTAGCAATCCGGCATACAGTCGGCTGTGGCTGGGACAGACACTGTCCACCTTCGGCGACACCCTTTACGACGTCGCGGTGGTGTGGTTTTTCGTGAGCACCACCGGCTCCGCGATGGCAGCCAGCGGAGTGGCCATCGGCGCGATGGTTGGTGCGCTCGCCGGCGGCCTTGTTGCGGGTGCCGCGCTCGACTTGTACCACCCCCGGCACGTCATGCTGATCAGCGATGCCGCCCGGTTCCTGGGTACGCTCGCGGTCGGGCTCGCCTTGCTCGGCGGCCACGCCTCGGCCCACTGGGTACTGTACGCGCTGGCCGCCGCCGTCTCGTTCTGCGGCGCCTTCTTTCAACCGGCCCGGGTCTCGGCGACCCCCGCGCTGCTGTCGCGCGGGGATCTGATCCGGGCCGGCGGAATGGAGGGTCTCGGTTCGGGCCTCGCGTCGGTGCTGTCCTGGGCGGCCAGCGGTGCGATCGTGGCGTTCGTCGGGCTCCCCGGCGTCCTGCTCATCGACGCCGGAACTTTCCTGGTGTCGTTGATCCTGGTGCTGACTACCACCTGGACGAACGCACCTGGCAGCGTGCCGGCGCAGGGCGGATCCCGGTTCTCGGTCGGCGTCCGCTGGCTCCTGCGCGATGCGCTCACCAGGCGCCTCATCGCGGTCGAGACGGTGCACGCCCTCTTCAGCGGCCTGCTCTACGCAGCGCTTCCGCTCTACGTGCTGGCCCTCGGGGGAGACGCCGTGCTCTTCGGCCTCCAAGGCGGGTTGTCCGCGCTATCGATTCTCGTCGCGTCCATTGTGCTAACCCGCATAAACTCGCCGCGTACAGGCCGAATCTACGGTCTCGGCATCGCGGTGAACGCGGTGGGCGCCGCGTTGATGGCGGCCGCGCCGTCTGCCGCGCCGTTCCTGCTCGGTGTGCTCGTGGCCGGCCTCGGCATCCCGCTCTGGACGTCTGGGCGGCTGGTGATTATTCAGACGAGGGCGCCGGAGGCGGTGCGGGGCCGGGTGTTCGCCGTGCTGGACGGCGCCATTCATGTCGCACTGCTGCCAGCGTGGGCGGGTGGGGCCTGGCTGGCCGACACGTTCGGCCCCCGCTCGATGATGCTCGCCGTGCCGGTGGGATACGTCCTCATCCTGCTCGCGGTCCGGCACGGCGGGTTGAGCGGATACCGCATCGGACCAGCTCTGGCCCCGTCCACGTTGGCCGGCCGGACCGGCAGCGACTAATCTCTATGCCCTGGTCCAGCGGCGGGATCATCGGTGAATTGATGAATATTGGTGTGATCCGGCTGGACGGCGACGGCGTCGTAGGTGGCATCGACGCCGCGCGTACGATCAGCGTCCTGTTCTCCAGTCCGTCAGGCGCGGTGGCGGCGGGTCTTCTCGATGACGTCGCGGCCGTCGGCGTTCTGCTGGCGGGGCGCGTAGCCGGCTTTGCGTAGGGCGGCCATCGTGTCAGCCGTGGTGGCTTGGCTGGCCAGCACGGTGGGGGCGAGCAGACGCAGGTTGAGTGTGTCCAGTCGTTTGTCGGCGCAGATCTGGGCCAGCAGCGCGGTGTCGTCGCTGATCAGGGTGCTGGCCACGGGCGCGACCCGTACCGACCCGTGTTGGCGGGCGACGTCGGCGAGCAGGTAGGCCAGCGGTTGCGGCAGTCCGCCTTCGGCGATCTTCGTCAGGGCTTTGGTCAGGCGGTGCTGGGTCCAGCCTGCGTCGTACGCGCCGCGTACCGTAGCTGGGCTGAAGCGCCAGGTTGTGGCCATGCCGCGGGACTGTACGACGGCGACCGCATCGAGGAGCTCTGTCAGTGCTGGGCTCGGTGTTCCCGCCACGACCGCGGTCAGGTCGGCCTGCAGCCGGGCGGTGCGGGCGACCTCACCCAGGTCGCCGACGGCCTTGGCGATGTCCGTGCCGGCCAGCAGCGCCTGTCCGGCGGGACTGACAGCCCCCGCGCCGAGAGCACCCAAGGTTGCGGCCTCTTCCAGCATGCCGCGCACGGTTGTGGTGCCGCCGAAGGCCAGCGGCTGCCGCCACCACATCCACTGCGCTGCCTGCTCGATGTTCGTCGTCGCCCGGTCACCCAACGCCCGCAGTACGGCCATCCGGGCTTGCGCTGACCAGCTCTGGCGGTGCTCCGGAACCCACGGCCCCGTCTGCGCCGACGGCAGATAGTCCAGGTCGCGCCATGCCTTCAGCATCACCGCGAGCCGGCGGTCCAGACCGAGCTTGAGCCAGCGGTCGTACGCGGCCGTCGGGATCACGCGTTCGTCGAGGTCGGCCAGCCTGGCCTCATGGGCGACCGCCAGTAGCAGCCGCACGGTCGACATCGTCACGCCCAGCGTCTTCGCCGTCCGGGTCAGCTCGCGCACGCCGACGCCGCCGGCCTTGACCGTTGCCAGCGGCTCACGTCCAGCCCTGTCCAGCAGCGCCGACAACAGCCCGACCACGGCAATGCCCTGCGCCTGGGCGTCGCGGCGCACTGTCGGGGGATCCGGCGTATGCCAGGCAACCGGCGGCTCCTGCGGCTGGAACGGAGCCCGGTAGTCCGCTCCTCGCAAAGCGAGCGTGACCTGACCCGCCAGCTGATAGTCCTCCCAGGTCACGCGGTAGACCAGCCCGTGCTCCTCGGCCCAGTCCAGCGGATGCACCTGCCGATAGCGGTTCTGATACCGGACACGGGATGCGATGCCGCTGCCGCCGTAGCGGCGGATCTGTCCACCGTCGCGGTCAGCCTCCTCCAACACCGTCCGCGTCGCGGTGGGCATCCGCTTGACGAGAGCGTGCACGTTGTCCGTGTCGAGGAAGAACTCCGCCACCGCCTCCAGCAGGTCCGCCTTGCGGCCCTTCGTCGGCAGCCCCAGGTTGTTCGCCACCACCTTCAGATCATCGACGTTCAACACGGCGGCGAGCTGACCTGCCGACGGGCCGACACCCAGCGGACGGTCGAAGACCTCTCGCATGATGCCGTTCACCGTCAGCCGGCCCCGCAGCCGCGCGACCAGCCGCGCATCGGCGGCACGCTGCAGGTACGGCGTTGCGTCGGTGCCGATCAACGCCGACACCTCCGCCTCGGTGACCAGGCCACCCAGCGCCAGAGCCGCCTCCAACACCTGAAGGGTCGGCAGGTCAAGGCCAGCAAGCTGATCAGATGGACTCACGGCGGCGCTCCCAGGACACACGGCGATGCCCTGAATCCAACCGCACGAACCGGATCCGTGTGACGCGACCCCGCCAGTCGCCAACCTGAGCCCGGCGACCTGGCCCGCCGCGGGTGGCCCCAGCCGGGGCCGATCTTTGGCCAGCCGGATGTCGAGCGGACGGGAACGTCATACAGTCGCTCCTGCATCGAAGGGACCGTCCGGCCCCACCGCGACGAAGCGTGACGAAGCGGGTTGAGTGCGGCGACGTGCCGGCAGGCAACCGCTACTCGCCGCTACGAGGTCCACAGCAGCACCAGCAGCGAAGCCGGGAAGACGACTTCCAGAAAGGAACCGGTCAATCCCAGGCTGCGCCGCACAGGTGCAGATCAGTTCTCAGCCGATCTCGCGATCGGTAAGGCGGCGAAGGGCTGCTCCGGTCCCCGGGAAGGCGAGTCGCAGGGTCTGGGCGGTGAGGCGGATTCCCCACCAGGTGAGGGCGACGAGGTAGCCGACGATCAGGGCACTGCCGGTGTCGTAGCTGAACACGAGGGCGTAGCCGATGGCCAGGCCGGGGGCGGCGATGGCCCGGATGATGCGGCTGTGGGCGGCGGTGAAGGCGGTGGCGGTGCCGAGGAGGGCGGCGCCGAGGCTGCCGGCGAGGCCTGGCATGCCGGTCAGGTCGACCGGGATGGTGATGGTGAGTGCCGCGCGCATGAGGAAGATTCCGGCAGCGGCGATGAGCACGTGGGTGACGGCGGGACGGGTCAGGGTGAGCCAGGTGGGCAGCGCGTCGGCGGGTATCCGGGGTGCGGTGGCGGCGATGAGGGCGGCGCAGGCTGCGAGGGGGAGGGCGGCGCCGAGGGTCCATTTCAGGTACGGGGTGTAGTCGAATCCGACGGCGGTGCCGGTGGCTAGGCCGTAGAGGGCGGCGGCGATGGCCGCGCCGACGGCGGCGGCGACGTATCCGCGGCGAATGAGGCTGCCGGTGGTGGGTTCGGATGTTGGTGTGGCGGGTGTGCCGGCGAGCCAGGTGGTGGGTGCCAGGTGCGCTACGGCGAAGGCGGTGAGCATGGCCAGTGCGCCGGCGGTGCCGAGTTGCGGCAGCGAGGTGCGGGCGCCGACGACGTAGGTGTTGACGGTGGTGATGTCGGCGGTGAGGACGGCCTGCAGGAGCAGGATCAGGGAACACGCGCCGGTGAGGAGGGCACTGGTGAGGTCGCTGACCCGCAGCCGTACGCGGGGCAGCCGTGCCGCGGCGGCGCGGCGCCCGGTGTGGTGGCCGGCGGTGAGGGTCAGGGCTCCGTCGGCGAGGGCGTGGGGATGCTCGACGAGGGTGGGTGTGGTGCCGGTTGCGTGGTGGAGCTGATCCGTGAGTGCGGGGAGGGCGTGGGCTGGCCTCAGGATGACCGTGGTGAGGTGTGCGGTGTCGATGTCGGCTGCGTCGAGGAGTTCGTGGACTGCCTGGGGTACCTGATCGAGGAGGGGCTGCGCGGCGGTCGTGACGTCGTGGCGGGTGAGGACCGCGGGTTGTCGGGGTGCGGGCAGCAGGACCGGGGCCCGGTCCTGGTCGGCGAGGAGGCGTCGGGTGGTGCGCACGGATTCCAGGAGGGCGAGGCGGCCCTCCGCGTCGGCTGTCGAGGGTTGGTCGATGGCCGCGCGTAGCGGGTCGTTGTCGGCGGTTGCCGTGCGTACCAAATGTTGTGTGATGAGGTGGTCGAGGTCGGGTGTGTCGTCGAGTTGCCGGGTGGCCAGCTCGCGGTAGCCGTCGTCGGCCACGTGCAGGACGGTGAGGGTCGCCGGGTGGTGGTCCGCGTCGCAGACCAGGACGCAGGAGTTCGGTGGTGCGGGGTGGCCGAGTGTGGTGGTGTAGGCGGCGAGGGCGGCGGGTGCGCTCACGACGGTGGGAGCCGGGAGTTCCGCGCGCTTGGCCGACTCGCTGATCTGTCCGCGGCGTCGTGGTCCCCAACCGGGTGGGACGGTCACGGTGAGGTCGGTGATCGGCTGGCCGACCTGGTGTGCCGCGTGGTGAGCGATGTGCCGCAGCACGGCGGCGAGCAGGTCCACCGGGTCGGGTGGTGCCGCCTCGGCGGGTTTGCCGAGCAGGTCGATCGGGTCGTCGATGTGGTGGTGGTCGGCTGGTAGCGACGCCACAGCGGTGGTGTCGATGCCGGCGTACAGCTGACCGGCTGGGCCGATGGCGACACCTCGTGGCATGACGAGGCGACCGTCGATGAGAATCGGTACGCGCACGCCCTGCTGGTCGACGGTGACGGCGATGGCCGCCGAACTGAGGTCGATCGACGCCCTGGCGCCCCCGCTTGACATGAGGGGCAGTCTCGCCGGTGAGGGCGAGGCGTCAACCCCTGATCCGCTCCCCGTGATCCTTTGTGTGCGCATGGTGAGAATCCTTCTCGACGTGATAGCCGGGAACGTTCATCCTCGTGTATGCGAAGAGATCGGCGATCAACCGCAAGGGGAGGAAACCGGTGCCGCACAGGCCCCCGAACAGAGGTGACAGACTCGCCGAATACGGCGCACGGGCCACCGTCCACCCTCCCCACGACCCGCCCCCGCGCCGCACTCCCGTGTCCCGATCGGTGGCCGGTGCCGCTCGCGCCGCCGTCGGCGCCGGCGTCTTCCTGACCGCCGTGCCGGCGCTGCTGTGGCTCGGCGGCGGCAACCCCGTCCGACGGCTACCGGCCTGGTCCCAGATCCCCGACTGGTTCGAACGCTCCAACGGACGTCTCACCCCCGACGTGCTCATCGGCGCGGCGCTGTGGGCGATGTGGCTGCTGTGGGGTCTGTTCGCGCTGCTGCTGCTCGCCGAGATCGTCGCGGCGCTGACCCGCTGGCGCATACCGGTGCTCAGGTTGCCGGCCCCGCTGCACCGGCTCGTGTTCGGCCTGGCCGGAACCGCCGCGCTCGCCGTCACGTCCACCGGGCCCCTCGATCGGGCGGCCAACCCGGACCAGCCCGTCACGGCCACCGCCGCGACGCCCCGCATCGACATCCCTCGGCAGGCCACCGCGCGGGGACCGGCGATCATCCGCGTCGCCGATCAGCGCTACGCCTACACCGTCGAGCGACACGACACCCTGTCCAAGGTCGCCAAGGCCTGGCTCGGTGACGCCGGCCGGTGGCCGGAGATCTGCCAGCTGAACAAGCATCGCCACTTCGCCGGCGGCGGCATCCTGCGCGACTGCGACCTCATCTACCCCGGCTGGGAACTCCGCCTGCCCGCCGACGCGGGCCCGCCGCAGGCCGCCACACCGGTAACCCCACCCAAGCGTCGGCCCGCAACGCCGGCCCGGCCTACGACACCATCCCCGCCGACCAGCGGCACCCCGGAACCAGAAAGCCCCACCCTGCCGCCCACCACCCCCGACGGCACGGACGCCATCCCCAGCACAAGCCCATCGGTGGTCCCGAGCACGCCCGCCACGTCGTCGACCTCCTCCCGGCCCGCCACGCCGCCGTCGACGTCACCGAGCGCCGCCGCCACGCCCAGCCCGCCGGTCACCACCGACCAGGGAGTGCACCTGTCGGACGGCAACTGGCTGCCCTGGACGCTCGCCGCCGCGATCAGCGCCGCCGCCACGATGGTGTGGCGGCAACGCCGACGCCGCTACACCGGCCAACCCGACACCGACCCACCCGTCGAGCTGCCACCGCCGGTGGTCCAGATCCGCCGCGCCGCGTCCACCCGCAAACCCCCACCACCGGACGACACCGGCACCCCGCCGGACGTCGTGCCCGAACTCGCGTCCTGGCCGGCTGGCGGCATCGGCGTCGTCGGCGACGGCGCACACCCCGCGGCCCGCGCCGCCCTCGTCGCCGTCCTCGCCTCCGGTGGCCCGCAGCACCGCGACGCCCGCGGCGAGGTCATCATCGACGCCTCCACCCTCGTCACGCTTCTCGGCGACGGCGCACCATCCCTGCAGCCGTGGCCGCGGCTTCACATCGTCGACGGCATTGACGCCGCGCTCACCGCGATCGAGGCCCGGCTCCTGCACCGCAGCCGTCTCCTCGACGAACATGCACTGACCGACGTCGACACCCCACCCCAGCAGACCCCCGACGAACAACCGCTGCCCCCACTCGTGCTGATCACCGACGCCCCACCCGCCAACGCCTCCATCAGAGCCAGAACCGCCCTCACGCTCGGTGGCAGCCTCAACGTGACCGCCGTGCTGCTCGGCGACTGGAAACACGGCATCACCATCGACGTCGCCCCGGACGGCCACACCGCACCCGCCGCCGGCGAAGCGGCCGAGCCGATTCCGCTGCGCCTGCCCGTCCTCGACACCGGCACCGCACTGCAGATCCTCACCACCCTGCGAGAAGCGCAGACCGGGGAAGCCGACCCCCGTTCCTCAGCCTCAGCAGCGGCGCCGGCAATCCCACTGCAGGCCAGCCGAACTGACGCCGCGCCTGCCGACCGGTCCGACCCGGCCGCTACACCCGCCGAGACCGAGGCCACCGGAAGGGCACGACTGCGAGTGCTCGGACCGCCCCGCATCGACAACATCACCCACCCCGGCCGACCGCCGCGCGCCAAAGCCCTCGAACTCGCCGTATTCCTGACCTGCCACCCCGACGGCGCCACCACCCGCGACATCGGCGAATACCTCGAACCCGACGCCCGCCTCAGCCAAGCCGACCAACGCGTCCACACCAACGTCAGCAACCTCCGCCACGTGCTGGGCCGCGCCGCCAACCCCAACACCCAAAACGCCTACCTCGTCAAAAGCGCGGGCCGCTACCGGCTCGACCCGACCAGCGTCGACGTCGACGTCTGGACACTTCGTGACCTGCTGCGCACCGCCACCATCGCCACCGGACCCCGACGCCGGGAACTACTCACCGCAGCCTGCGACCTCTACACCGCGCCCCTGGCCGACGGCCACGACTACGAATGGCTGCAGCCCCATCGAGAAACCGTGCGCCGCTGGGGCACCGAAGCCCACCTGCTCCTGGCAGACGACCTCATCGACAACGACCCGCAGGCCGCCTCCGACCTGCTCGACAAGGCCATCGGACTCGACCGCTACAACGAAGCCCTCTACACCCGCGCCATGCGCGCCCGCCACGCCCTCCACGACGCCAACGGCATCCGCACCCTCCTGCACGCCCTGACCGAAGCCCTGACCGATCTCGACGCCGAACCCCAACAGGCAACCGTCGCCCTCGCGTCCCAGCTTCGGACCGACCTCGCCGACACGTGAGCAGCAGCGACGCCAGCGACACGTCCAGCGCCGGACTTACTGGGCGTTTTGATCATTCCGGCTATGTATTGCTGCTTTCGTGGGCCTGGTCGCCGAGGCGTCGGCAGGGTCGAATGATCACCATTGAGGCCCCCGGGTTCCACAGATAATTGGGTTCCTGTGACACGTCCGCCGGTCCTATCGCTGTTCAGAGCGTTGGGGCCTGGTGGGAAGTTCGAAAGTCCCT